>CAMDHS010000046.1 GCA_945898115.1 Comamonas sp. lk | reverse complement strand
CGCCCAAGGGGAGTTGGCCTGGACTGCGGTTGACCGGCAGTACAAGGGCATAGGCGCCACACAGATGTTTGCGGCCCACGCCAGCCAGCGCTGGGACGGTGGCAACAGCCTTTTCGGACAACTCGCAAAAAGCCAAACCAACACCTGCGACCAAGCCGCCACCCTGGTGGCCTGCGCGCCGCGCAGCGGGCAAGCTGGCTACCTGCGGTTTAACCATGCCAGCGCGCAAAGTGGTTGGAGTGCCGAGCATTTTTCCTTGGACGACGATTTTCGCGCGGACGTGGGCTGGGTCAACCAGGTTGGCATACGCAAGTGGCGCTTCGATGCGTTTCGCCAATGGGACCATCCTGTGGACGGTGTCGAGAGCCTTCGTGTGGCACCGTTCGTCAGCAACCGAGATGAGCAGACCGGCAAGCCCCTGAGCACTTTTGCGGGAACGGATTTGACGATCGTGGCCGCCAATGGCACAGAGTGGTGGGTCACCCTGATGCCCGTAGCCAATGGGCGCCTAGACGAACTTGCCCAAGCCGTTAACCAGCGCCAGCTATGGGTGGGAGTGTCCGCCTACCCTGGGGGCCTGGTCAGCGCCGTGCAAGTCAACCTGGGCTTGGGCGAGCTTGCGGATTTTTACCATGCACTTCCGGGCACAGGCTTCAATGCCAGCGCCAACGCCACGCTCAGCCTGGGCAAATCGGTTCGTGTGCAGGCGTTTGCCCAGATATTCAGTAGCCGCGCCGACGCGGGCTTTGCCTATACTGGCCCGTCTTATGAGGCGAGCGCTGTGCAAATCAGTGCCAATTGGCAATACCAAACTTTCTCCCGCTGGCGCTACGTCGTCACCCAAAGCGCCGAGCAAGTGCTGGACTTCAGCTCACTGCAAGCCCAGTTTTCCAGGCAGTGGGCGCACAGCCTGCTTTGGGAAGAGGCGCCACGCCAGGGATGGGGTCGCGCCTTTTCGCTGACTTCTGCGCAAAATGTGGAGACGGGTCTGAACGTACTGTCTGCGGTAGCCCAGATCAAATATTCCTTGTAGCCCTACGCGGCGTGCGCTGTTTTAAGCCCGCCAGGGCGGGGTCGCCGTTCTGTGAGAATGGCGACCATGCAGAAAAAGATACTCGTTGTCGGTGGGGGCATTGGTGGCCTGTCCACAGCGCTGGCCTGTGGAGCACGTGGCTTGCCGGTACAGCTGATCGAGAAGAAGCCGGTGTTCTCGGAAGTAGGCGCAGGCATCCAGCTCAGCCCCAACGTGGTGCGCCTGGTAGAGGGCTGGGGACTGCGCAGCGGCCTGGACGCGGTGGCTTGTTTTCCCCCCTTGCTGCAAGTGCGCAGCGCGCAGTCAGGCGCGGTGCTGGGGCAGCTGGCGCTGGGCGCGCGTGCGGTACAGCACTACGGCGCGCGCTACGCCACCATTGCCCGGGCCGATTTGCACGCTTTGCTGCTGGGCGCTGTGCAGGCCCAGGGCAGCACGCAGCTGCTGCTGGACAACGCCTTGCAACTCATCAGCCAAGACGCCAACGCCGTGCAAGTAACTACGGCCGACGGCCACCAGCGCCGAGCCAATGTGGTGATAGGCGCTGACGGCTTGTGGAGCCATGTGCGCGACTTTGTGCGCACCGACGCGCAGCCCCGCTTTAGCGGCCACCTGGCCTACCGCGCCATGGTGCCCCAGGCGGCGCTGCCGCAAGGCTTGCGCAGCGATGTGGTTACCGCCTGGCTGGGGCCACGTTTTCATGCGGTGCAATACCCGGTGCATGGCGGCGAGTGGCTGAACGTGGTGGTGATCGTGCAAGGTGCCGCGCCAGAAGACATGCACCACTGGGACCACGATGCCAATGCAGACGACCTGCGCGGGCACCTGGACGGCACTGCCAGTGGGCTGCAAGACCTGGTGGCCGCCATCAAGGCCTGGCGCCTTTGGCCCTTGAACGGACTACCCCACCTGAGCAGCGCCAAAGAACTGGCCTTTGGCCGCATTGCCCTGATGGGTGACGCCGCCCACCCGATGCTGCCCTACCTTGCCCAAGGCGCAGGCATGGCCATAGAAGACGCTGGGGTCCTGGCCGATGTTTTGTCCACCCCCGTGCTGGGCGACGTGGCCGCGCTGGAGCGCTACGCCCAAACCCGCTGGCGCCGCAACGCCCGCGTCCAAGCGCGCGCCCAGCGCAACGGCGAGATCTTCCACGCCACCGGCGTGCAACGCTGGGGCCGCGACGCTGCCATGCAGTTGCTGGGGAAGCGCTTGCTGGATGTGCCTTGGTTGTATCGGGGTGGGTGAGGGCAACGAGGCCGACCGACGACCCATTGCGGAAGTCCAAGCACGTAGTTTCAGCGCCGGAGAACGGTCATTTGTTAAGGGCGGCGCTTCGGGTTGCCCGAAGTCAGGACTGCGGCGTAAAAAGACGGTCACCCAAGGTCAGCCTGCGGGTAAGCCAATTTAACGAATCGGGCTCATGCGGGGGGCAGTCATTGCGAAAGGGCGGACCTCCGAGCTTCTATGATCTCTCTGTTCTTGATAGCATAAACATCACCCCGCCTAGCGGCCTTGCTGTAGTAAAACAAAGCCCGCGCCTCGTCTTTCTCTACGCCATGCCCGTGTTCATACATAAAACCGGTATGACAGAGCGACGTGACATCACCTTGTGCAGTCGCCAATTTCAACCAGCGCATGGCCTCCAGGTAATTGCACTTAACGCCTTTGCCGCTGTTGTACATAAACCCCATCTTGAACTGAGCGCTGGGAAATCCCTGGTCTGCAGCCAGTTTGTACCAGCGCAGCGCCTCAAAATTATCTTCAGGCACGCCGTCGCCATGCTCGTACATCACACCCAAGCTGAGTTGCGCTAGTGCATCGCCCTTTGCAGCGGGTTCACTGTACCAACGCATCGCCTGGCCAAAGTCACGTTCGACACCCAGGCCATCCGCATAAATACGACCCAAATTGCAATGCGCCAAAGTGTGCCCTGTTGCGGCAGCCAACTCGTACCAATCCACTGCTGCCAAGTAATCCTGCTCCACACCATGGTGATTCTCGAACATGCTGCCGAGTCGGTAGTAAGCGTCGGCGTGTTTTTGGCCTGCGGCCAGTTCGTACCAGCGCATTGCCTCGGTAAAGTCTTGTTTTGTGCCGTGGCCGTTTTCATACATGGTGCCCATAGCGCATTGTGCTGACGCGTAGCACTGTGCGGCAGACAATTGATACCAAGCCAGCGACTGTGCAAAGTCCACGGCCACACCCAGTCCCTTTTCAAACAGCCAGCCCAGACGAAACTGCGCTTCATCAATGCCCTGCCCTGCTCTGCGGCCTGCTGGTAGCAACGCACGGCCTCGACGTAGTCTTGCGCCAAACCCTGCCCGAGCTCGTAAATCAAACCGAGTTTGAGCTGGGCACCCGGATTTCCTTTGGATGCAGCTTCCCGCTCCTTGGCAATTTCAACCTCAATAGCCGTAAGAATTTCCGTTTGTTGCTGCAGTAGCTTTTCTAGTAGGCTCACATCAGACTCCTATTTTTGACTTATGCAGCGGCACAACAGAAGCAATATACCCCTGTCTCTGACTTAAGCCCGCATTTTTTGCCAAAGGTTCTTTCTGTTCTTTCAAGCCCAATCCACTCTAGCTTCACATTTCGCTATCGACCGCCGACTTTGTGGCCCAGCTCAAGCGCCAGTATGCGGACGCCAAGGCGCTCATCGCCTAAGCGGCCCCTAACCGACGCCTAAAGCGCCCCAGGCGCCAAGCCCCCAGCAACACCCGGCCAGACCGGGTGTTTTTCCATCACCTGCGCAAAAGCCTCGGACTCTTCAAAGTTGGCCAGCCACTGCGCCAATGCGGGCCAGTCTTGTTGCGCAAACCAGGCTTTGTCGGTATGCGCGAACTGCCGCACAAAAGGTGCGATGGCGGCGTCGGCAATGCTGAAATGCGGGCCGCTTAAATACGCGATTGCCGCCAGGCGCAGCGCCAAGGTTCCCAAAAAAACAGCAGCTTGGGCACGGTGCACCACGCCGTCGGCAAGGTCGTAGTGGTGCGGGTATTTATACCGGTCCAGATGAAATTTGAAGTCACCATCGTTTTGCGCAATCAGCGCCCAGGCGTCTTGGCGGCTCGCCTCGTCAGTGGGCAACCAGGCTTCTGGGTCATGGCGCTCCAAGGCCCAGCGCATGATGTCCAGGCTTTGCTCCAGCACGGCGCCGTCGGTCAGCACCAGCACTGGCACTGTGCCCTTGGGCGAGGCTTGCAGCATGGCGGCGGGCTTGTGTTTGAGTTCGATTTCGCGGTGCGCTACGGCCTGACCCGCCACCTGCAAAGCCAGGCGCGCGCGCATGGCGTAGGGACAGCGGCGAAAGGAATACAGAACGGGCAGGGGAGTGGGCGGATGCGCCTCAGGATTCGTCATGGCAGCGCCAGGCCTAAGGCATTGTGCGCAGGCAAAGCGCGGCGCCTATTGCGCACATAGCAATTTGAAGGCGGCTGCATACGCAGTCTCGGGCGGCACCTCTTTCCACAAACCTTCTCGGGCGACCGAGAGAAGTGTTGCGCCCGCAGCCATGGGCTCCCAATGGGTGCTGATCGAAAGCACCTGGGTGCGGCCCCGTTTGCAGTCATATTGCACCCGGATGCGCCGCGACAACTCGCCGCCTTCATCGCGCTGCTTCAAATCGGTCAATTCCCACACCTGGCGCAAATGCCCGTCCCGCAGCACAGTGGCGGGGTCAATATAAAAGCTGCCCTCATCGGTCTCGCCCATCTTGGCCCAGTCAGCCTGCGCGCTGCTGGCGAGCAAGATAAGCGCTGCGAGAAAAGATTTTTTCATTTGTAAGGTGTCTCTCGTCTACTGGGAATCCGTCTTGTAAGGAGTCTACTGGCTTGGAGCTGATACCCGTCGGCATTGCCTTGGGGTCTATTTATGTGGGTTGCGGCAGGTAACGGAAGGACGCATGCGGCCCAATGCGCGTAACTCCATGCTCACAAGGCCGTACGCAGCGTCCAAATCTCCGGAAACAGCACCACATCAAGCATCTTGCGCAAATAGCTCACGCCGCCCGTGCCCCCGGTGCCGCGCTTGAAACCAATCACCCGCTCCACTGTGGTCACGTGGCGAAAGCGCCAAAGGCGAAAGGCGTCTTCCAGGTCGGTGAGTTCTTCGCCGAGTTGGTACAGGTCCCAGTGCGCTTCGGGCGCGCGGTAGACCTGCAGCCAGGCTTGCTCAACTTCGGGGCTGGCCACGTAGCCTTGCGTCCAGTCGCGCGCTAGGTGGCTGGCGGGCAGGGCCAGGCCACGGCGGGCGAGCAGGCGCAGGGCTTCGTCGTAGAGCGATGGGGCTTCATACGCCGCTTGTACCAGTGCCAGGCGCTCAGCGCTATGGGCATGGGGTTTGAGCATGGCGGCGTTTTTGTTGCCCAGCGAAAACTCAATGCAGCGGTACTGAAAACTCTGAAACCCACTGCTTTGCCCCAGGTAGGGCCGCATGGCGCTGTATTCGGGCGGCGTCATGGTGGCCAGCACGTCCCAGGCGTGCACCAGCTGCTCCATGATCTTGCTCACCCGCGCCAGCATCTTGAAAGCGGCGGGCAACTGGTCTTGCGCAATATGTGCCATGGCCGCCTGCAGCTCGTGCAGCATCAGCTTCATCCACAGCTCGCTGGTTTGGTGTTGGACGATGAACAGCATCTCGTCGTGCGCGGGCGACAGCGGTTTTTGCGCCGACAAAATGCTGTCAATTTGCAGGTAGTCGCCATAGCTCATGCGCGCGCTGAAGTCGAGCTGGGCTTTTTCTTGGTGGACGATGTTTTCTGGTGTGCTCATGGTCATTCCAATCGAAGGGTGTGGCACATCCGCCAAGAGGTGGACGGGCGGCACAGGTTCGGGCCGATTTGCTGACCCGCAGGGGCTGATGAGGCTCGGGCCTGCGCCGCCCGGCCGCCTCGTGCGAGCGAAACCCCGCTCAGGTCACAGCGTGCTTCAAATTGAAGGCGGGCAACTTCCAGTCTTCCGTAGCCAGCACTTGCCGCAAATGCTCCACCGCATTCCACACGTCTTCAAACCCGATGTACAGCGGCGTCAGGCCAAAACGCAAGATGTCCTTGTGTACGCCGCCGTCGCCCGCCCGGTAGTCGCCAATCACGCCGCGCGCAATCAGCGCCTGCATGATGGCAAACGCACCCGAGCCCAAGGCGCCACCGGCGGCGTGTTCGCGCGTCAAACACACTTGCGAGCCGCGCTGCGCGTGATCGCGGGGCGTCGCCAAACCCAGACCAAAGCCCTGGCATCGGTCTTCTACCAGCGCAATAAACAGGTCCGTCAAAGCCAACGACTTGGCGCGCAACGCCGCCATGCCGCCCAAAGGTTCGGCGGCTTTGAATCCGTCTAGGCCGCATTCCAAAAGCGACAAACTCACAATAGGTTGCGTGCCGCACAAATAGCGGTCGATGCCGGGCGCGGGTTGGTAGTCCGGCGTAAACGCAAACGGCGCCGCGTGGCCCCACCAGCCAGTGAGTGGCTGCAAAAAGGGCAGGTCGGTGCGGCTGGCGTGCTGGGGGCTGACCCATACAAAGGCTGGTGCGCCGGGGCCGCCGTTCAAGTATTTGTAGCCGCAGCCCACGGCAAAGTCGGCGCCCGCGCCACGCAGGTCTACCGGCACGGCGCCTGCGCTGTGCGCCAGGTCCCACACCACCAGCGCGCCAGCGGCATGCGCCGCTTTTGTTACGGCAGCCATGTTGTGCATGGCGCCGGTGCGGTAGTTCACGTGGGTGAGCATCAGGATGGCGACATCGCTATTGAGTGCGCCCGCAATCTCCTCGGGCTCCACCAGCTTGAGCGTGTAGCCGCGCTCGGCGCACAGGCCTTCGGCAATGTAGAGGTCGGTCGGAAAATTGCTGCGCTCGCTCACCAGTACGCGGCGGCTGGGGTGGTCTGCTGTGGCAATGGACAGCGCGGCAGACAAGACCTTGAACAAGTTGATGGAAGTGGTGTCGGTGGCCACCACTTCGCCCTGGCCCGCGCCAATCAGCGGCGCAATCTGGTTGCCCAGACGCTGGGGCAGGTCAAACCAGCCAGCGGTGTTCCAAGAACGGATCAGGCCTTGGCCCCATTCCTGGCTCACCACCTGGGCGGCGCGTGCAGCGGCAGTTTTGGGCGTCACGCCAAGTGAGTTGCCGTCCAGGTAAATCAGGCCTGGCGGCACAGAAAAAAGGTCGCGCAGGGGGCGCAGCGCGTCGGTGGCGTCGCGCTGCTGGCAGTCTTGCAAGGTAATCATGGTGTTTACTTCAAAGGGGTAACGCTGGGGGCGGCCTGAAGGTAACACCAGGAAATTGGCCGTGGTGTCGGTTATTACCAACAGCGGCCAAAAAGCGGCGGGTGGCCGGTTGGCGCAGAGCCCCCGCCCCGGCGATGCTCCTTACCGGTAGTGCACGCCCTGGCGCGCCAACTCGGTCTGCAGCGCGCCCATGTTCACCGCGTCCAGCGCCACGCCGTGCTTGATGGACAAGGCCGCCGCTATGCCCGCGCCCTGGCCGGCCACCGCGCAGCAAGCCATATTGCGGGTGGCGGCGTGCGCAATACGGTCGCCGCCAATGGCGCGGCCGGCTACCAGCAAATTCTTCACCCGCTTGGGCAGCATCGAGCGATAAGGCACATGCATATAGCGCCCAGTGGTGGGCAAAATCAGCACGCCGTAGCCGTCAATGAACTCGGGGTAAATGCCCACCGAGTCTTCAAAGCGCGCCTCGTGGCGTACGTCAGACTCGGTCATGTTGTAGACCGCGTCAATCTTGCGCGTGTCGCGAATGCCAATCGTCATGCCGAAGGTGCGCAGGCGCACCCCGGCGCAGCCCGGCGTGTAGCGGCGCAGCGCCTCAATGGCCATCATGGACTGGCGCCGGCCCTCCATCTCAAAGTGCGTCATGCTGTCGGGGCTGGTGCCGTCGCATTCGGCCAGGTGGATCAGGTTCATGTAGGTGAGTTCGCCCGTGTCGTGCACCGCGCCCCAGGTGCCGGCAATGGTGTTGAGGTGCGCTGGAATCACGCCGTCGCGAATCGCCTGCGCAAAGGGCTTGGCCAAAAAGGGCGAAAACATCGCATCCTCTTTGCCCGAAGTCTCAATTTCCCACTCGCCGGTAGACCAGTCTTTGTAGGTTTGCGGGTCGGCGCGCACGCCTGCCAAAAACGCTTTTTTGTCCACGCCAGCCAGGTGAAACATCACAGACGCAGCTTGCATTTGCTCCACTGGCGTAGTGAAGGTCGGCACCCCCGCGCGGTGGGCGATGTCGGCGTCGCCCGTGGCGTCGATCACGCGCTTGGCCAGAATCGCTTCGCGCCCCGCTTTGGACTCGACCACGATGCCGGTGATGGTGTCCCCGTCCATGAGGGGCGCCACAAACATGCGGTGCAGCATGGCGTGGATGCCGGCCTCTTGCACCAGCACGTCGGCCACCACCTTGAAGCCTTCGGAGTCAATCTCGTACGACAGCGACTGCGACTCTTGCACCGCCGCGCCCATGGCTTTGGCCCGGTCTTCAAACTCGCGGCTGATGCCGTCGGCTTCCACGGTTTGTTCGTGCCGGTACCAGGCCAGGCCTTCCACGCCCACCACCGTCAGGTTGCCGCCAAAGCAGCCAAAGCGCTCCACCAGCGTCACGCTCACGCCGCAGCGCGCTGCCGCCAGCGCTGCCGCCAGGCCACCGGGGCCGGAGCCGACCACCAGCACGTCGGTGTGGTGGATGACGTCAATTTCGCGGGCGGGCTCAAGAATCTTGCTTGGGGCGGTGGTGGGGGCGGGGGTGATTTGGGTCATGGTGAGTCGTGGGCGCGCAGGCGCTGCTTACAAATGAATGAAGGCCGAAGTGTCGGGGCAGAAAGCCCCCGCCGACAAACGATATTTCGGCCCCTACGGATATAAAAAATCATATGCATAGGCGGCCGCATGGGCAGTGGGCCGACCGGCTGGCGCGGGGCTGCGCGCTGCCTGTGGGATTTAGATTTAAGCGTCCGCCGCCTGCGCCAGCAACCAGTCGCACAGCGCCCGCACCGCCGGGGCCTTGCGCGCACCGCTGCGGCTGATCAAAAAGTAGGCCTGCGCGGGCCGCAGCGGAGTCGGAAAAGGGCAGACCAGCCGACCGGCGTCCAAGTCGCCTTGCACCATGGCCAGCGCCCCCAGGGCCACGCCGTGGCCGTCCACCGCTGCTTGCATGGCCATGTTCGAGTCGGCCATTACGGTTTCTTGCGCGAGGGTAGGTTTTGGGGTGCCGTTCAGGGCAAACCAGGCGTGCCAATCGGTTTTGTTTTGCTGGTGCACGATGGGCAGCCGGGCCAGGTCGGCCACGGTTGCCAGCGGGCAGCTTTGTAGTAGCAGGGCAGGGCTTAGCACCGGCACATAAGCCACGTCCAGCAGGCGCTGCGCGTCCAACCCGGGCCACTCGCTGGGTTCGCCTTGGCCCCAGTCGATGGCCACATCGGTGTCGAGCTGCTGCGCTTGCGTAATGTGCTGCCCCTGGTGCAAGGCGAGTTCGATGTCGGGGTGCGCGGCGCGAAAAGAGGCCAGCCGGGGAATCAAAAAGCGTGAGCCAAACAGCGGCCCGACCGCCAGCGACACGCGCTTGCGCTGCGGGGGCGCAATGGCCGCAATCTGCGCCTGCAAGTCGCCAAAGGCGCGTTGGCAGCTCTGCGCAAGCGCCCGCCCAGCATCGGTCAGCTCCACCTGGCGCGTTTTGCGCACAAAGAGCGGGCAGTTCCAGTCGCGCTCTAGCTGGCGAATCTGGTTGCTGACGCTCGCTGGCGTCACACGCAGTTCTTCGGCCGCCGCCTTAAAACTCAACAAGCGCGCCGCCGCCTCAAAAGAGCGCAGGGCGGTCAGCGGCAGGCGGACGTTGGACATTGAAACGGTGCGTGACCCGACCCGCGTGCCCGGACGGGCCTAGCCTTGGCGGCCCAGCAGCAGGTATTCCAACAGCGCTTTTTGCACGTGCATGCGGTTTTCGGCCTCGTCCCAGACCACGCTTTGTGGGCCGTCTATCACGTCGGCGTCCACCTCTTCGCCCCGGTGGGCGGGCAGGCAGTGCATGAAAAGGGCGTCTGGTGCTGCCGCAGTCATCATGGCTGCATTCACACGCCACGAGGCAAAGGCTTTCAGCCGCGCCTCGTTTTCAGCCTCGTAGCCCATGCTTGTCCACACATCGGTGGTTACCAAGTCTGCGCTTTCGCAGGCTTGCAAGGGGTCTGCAAATACCTTGTAGCTGTCGCTAGAGCGCAGACCGGCCACCGATTGGTCAATTTCATAGCCGCTGGGCGTGCTGACGTGGACGGTAAAGCCCAGCAAATCCGCCGCCTGCAACCAGGTGTTGGCCATGTTGTTGCCGTCACCCACCCAGGCCACGGTCTTGCCCTGGATGGGGCCGCGGTGCTCGATATAGGTAAAGATGTCCGCCAGAATTTGGCAGGGATGGAATTCGTTGGTCAGCCCATTGATCACCGGCACCCGCGAGTGCGCGGCAAAGCGTTCGATCTTGGTTTGCTCATAGGTGCGGATCATCACGATGTCGGTCATGCGGCTGATGACCTTGGCGCTGTCTTCGATCGGCTCGGCGCGCCCGAGCTGGCTGTCGCCCGTGGTCAGGTGCACCACGCTGCCGCCGAGCTGGTACATGCCGGCCTCAAAACTTACGCGCGTGCGGGTAGACGCTTTCTCAAAAATCATGGCCAGCGTGCGGTCGACCAGCGAATGGTGGCGCTCAAAATTTTTGAACTTCTTTTTGATCAGCGCGGCGCGCTCCAGCACATACACATGCTCTTCGGTCGTGAAGTCGGCAAACTGCAAAAAGTGCCGCACCGGCGGCGCGCCCTTGGGCAGGGTGCTGGGAATGCCTTTGTGCAGCGGGCTCATGTGGATTCTTTCAGCAAGGTAGAGATCAAGGGGCACAGAACGGCGGCAATCTGGTCCGCCTCGGCCACCGACAAAATCAGCGACGGCACCAGGCGCACCACGGTGTCGGCGGTCACGCTGATCAGCAAACCGGCATCGGCCGCGCGCTGCACCAGTGCGCTGCAGGGCTTGGCCAGGTCAATGCCCAACATCAAGCCCAGGCCGCGAATTTCTTTCACGCTGCCGTTGGCGATTTCGGCGGCCAGGCCCGCCTCTAAGGCAGCCTTCAGATGCGCCCCCACCGTGGCGGCGTTGGCCAGCAGGCCGTCGCGCTCCATGATGCGTATGGTTTCTACTCCAGCGCGCATCGCCAGCGGGTTGCCGCCAAAAGTGCTGCCGTGGTTGCCCACCGCAAAAATATGCGCCGCCTTGGGGCCGGCCACCACAGCACCCACCGGCACGCCCGAGCCCAGGCCTTTGGCCAAGGGCATCACGTCTGGCACGATGCCCGCCCACTGGTGGGCAAACCACTTGCCGGTGCGGCCCATGCCGCATTGCACTTCGTCAATCATCAACAGCCAGTCGCGCTCGTCGCACAGGGCGCGCAGTTGGCGCAGGTAGTCCATGTGCAGCGGGTTGACCCCACCTTCGCCCTGAATCGCCTCTACAAACACCGCCGTCACATTGGGGTTGCCCGCCGTGGCCTTCTCCAGCGCTTCCATATTGTTCAGGGGCACGCGGATAAAGCCTTCCACCAGCGGGCCAAAACCGGCCTGCACCTTGGGGTTACCCGTGGCGCTGAGGGTTGCAATGCTGCGGCCATGAAAGGCCTTGTCAAACACCACCACTTCGGGGCGCTCAATGCCCTTGTCGTGGCCAAACTTGCGTGCCAGCTTGAGTGCGGCCTCATTGGCCTCCAGGCCGGTCGAGCAAAAGAACACATTGGTCATGCCCGAGAGCGCCACCAGCTTGGCCGCCAGCGCTTCTTGCAGGGGGATGTGGTAGTAGTTGGACGTGTGTATGAGCTGCGTGAGCTGCTGCTGCAAGGCCGACACCAGGTCTGCGTGGTTGTGGCCCAGGGTGTTGACCGCAATGCCGCCCAAAGCGTCCAGGTACTGCTTGCCCTCGGTATCCCACACGTGGCAGCCCTGGCCGTGCGATAGCGCAATCGGCAGGCGGCCATAGGTGGGCATCACATGGGGCGAAGCGGCGGCGGGGTGCGCGGGGGAGGCAGGCGTAGGGGCGGTCATGGGCAAATTCCGAAAGGCAGGCTCAAAACAAAGCAGCCCAACACAGGTTGGGCCGAACGCTGCGATTTTAGGGGCAGCCCGTGACGCGCGGGCCCTTGGCCACCAGTGCGTGGCGGGCAATTGGGCAAATTACCTTCCGGCGCAGGCCCGCCTAGCGGGTAAACTCATGGTGCAGCGCAGCAGACCGGCTTTTCACGGGTTTCGCTCGCCCAGACACAAACACCCCCCATGGCCACCACACCCTCCAAAGAAATCTACATCCTGGGCCTGAGCAGCCAAGGGCGCACCTTTCGCCCGAGCGACTGGTCCGAGCGCCTTGCCGGGGTGATGAGCCAGTTTCGCCCTGGCGGGCCGCAGCCAGGCAGCCATTTGGGCTACTCGCCGTGGTGCGTTCCCACGTCGATTGGCGACACCAAGTGCGTCATCATCCACCCTGACTTGCGCGAATACGACGTCATGGCCTGGGATTTCTGCCTGAACTTTGCTCGGGACAACGACTTGCAGACCAGCGAAGGGCCGCCAGTTTTGCCTGCGCGGGCACCGCGTTAACTCGTCGGTTTATTTAGTCCCCCCCTATCCCCCCGGCCCCCTTTCCACCCCCGCGGGGTGGAAAGGGGGAGCTAACAGCCACATTTGGTTTTTTCGCTTCGGCTACGGCACCACCGACCACCGTTGAGCGCGCTGTTTGCGAGCGCCACGCCAGTAGAAGGCTCGCCGAAGCGACAAAATCAAATGTGGACTTTGGCCCCCCTCTCTCGCCCGCTGGGCGAGAGAGGGGTTGGGGGAGAGAGTGGGAGAAAAAACACAGCAATGCTGACCTAATCCGCACGGACGAGGCCCCAAACGTTTGCGTGCTCGCAGCGCCGCCGCTTGGCACGCTAGCATTGCGCCATGACTGACCGCACTTACTCCTACCAACCGCGCATCGGCCACGGCCTGCCGCATGATCCGTTCAACGCCATCGTCGGCCCCCGGCCTATTGGCTGGATTTCCACCCGCAGCGGCAGCGGCGTCAACAACCTGGCGCCCTACAGCTTTTTCAACGCTTTTAACTACGTGCCGCCCATCATCGGCTTTGCCAGCATTGGCTACAAGGACACGCTGCGCAATATCGAAGAAACGGGCGAATTTGTCTGGAATCTGACCACCCGGGCGCTGGCCGAGGCCATGAACCAAAGCTGCGCTTCGGTAGGCCCCGAGGTCAGTGAATTTGCGCTGGCTGGGCTCACGCCCTTGGCGTCTACGGTGGTTGCACCGCCCCGTGTGGCCGAGAGCCCGGTGACGTTTGAGTGCAAGCGCACGCAAATACTGCAGTTGCAGGGCGCAGACGGCGCGCAGGTAGAGACCTGGCTGGTGCTGGGCGAAGTGGTGGCGGTGCACATTGACCAGGCTTTGCTCAAAGACGGTGTCTACGACACCGCAGCAGCAGGCCACGTGCTGCGCGGCGGCGGGCCTGCGGACTACTTTACGGTGGGGCCGGAGCAGTTGTTTCGGATGCACCGGCCGCGCTAAGTAATTGCTGGGCCCAGACGCAAAAAAGCCGTCTTGCGACGGCTTTTTGCTTTGCTGGTAGCGCACCCGTTTCAAACGGCGAATCCTGGGTTCAGGATTCGTGCGGTTGCCTAAAGATTTAGGCTGCGAGTGCCAAGGCTTTCACCTTGGTAGCCAAACGGCTCTTATCGCGTGCTGCTTTGTTTTTGTGGAAGATGCCCTTGTCGGCGATGGTGTCAACCACCGCTTGCATCTTGCCAAACAGTTCGCTGGCTTTGGTTTTGTCACCGGCCAACACTGCTTTTTCGACGTTTTTCACCGCAGTGCGGTATTTGGAACGCAGCGAGGTGTTCGCGGCGTTGATTTTGACGTCCTGGCGGACGCGTTTACGGCCCGACGCCAGGCGCGGGTTCTTTTTCTTGGGTTTTCCAGATGCCATGATTGAGTTTCCTTGTGTCTGTGGATGATGCCAGCAAAGCCCACGATTATAGCCGCCGCGCGTTCCCGCCAAACCTAGCCAGACGCTACGGCTAAACTTGGCGGCGTGAGCCTCCTCAAATCCGCCTCCACCGTGTCCCTTTGGACGCTCGCCTCACGCATTACCGGCTTGGTGCGCGAGTCGCTTTTGGCGGCGATGTTTGGCGCCAGCGCCCTGACCGACGCTTTTAACGTCGCCTTTCGCATTCCCAATCTGTTTCGCCGCCTGTTTGCCGAAGGCGCATTCAGCCAGGCTTTTGTGCCGGTGCTGGCCGCCACCCGGGCGCAGCACGGCGACGCCGCCACCAAACAAGTGGTGGACAAAGTGGCCACCGTGCTGGCCTGGGCGCTGGTGCTGACCTGTGTGCTGGGCGTGGCGATTGCGCCCTGGATGGTCTGGGCCATGGCCAGCGGCCTGCAAAAAGACCCACGCGGCTATGACGCGGCGGTGGTGATGACGCGCTTTATGTTTCCCTACATCGGATTCATGTCCATGGTGGCGCTGTCTTCGGGCATTTTGAACACCTACAAGCGCTTTGCCGTGCCTGCGGCCACGCCGGTGCTGCTCAATGTGTCCACCATTGCGGCGGCCTGGTGGCTGGCGCCGTGGTTTGGCGCGCAAGGCATCGAGCCAATCTTTGCCATGGCCGTGGGCGTGATGGTGGGCGGCGTTTTGCAGTTGGCGCTACAGATTCCGGCGCTGCGCGCGCTGGGCATGTTGCCGCGCTTCGGATTTGGCTGGTCGTCGGTTCGCGCGGCCTGGGCCGATCCGGCCACGCGCAATATCACCCACCTCATGGCCCCGGCGCTGCTGGGCGTGAGCGTGGCGCAAATATCGCTACTCATCAATACCCAGATTGCCTCGCACCTGGCCACGGGTAGCGTGAGCTGGCTCAGTTACGCCGACCGCTTGATGGAATTCCCCACCGCCATGCTGGGCGTGGCGCTAGGCGTGGTGCTGATGCCGCAGCTGACTGCGGCCCGCGCTTCGGGCGACGCACAAGACTATTCCGCTTCGCTGGACTGGGGCTTGCGCATCG
>CAMDHS010000045.1 GCA_945898115.1 Comamonas sp. lk | reverse complement strand
CGGGCGGCCTGTTCCTTGAGCTGGAATTCGGTAATGCGCTGGCGCAGCGGCTCCAACTCGCGCTCGAGTTGCAGGCGGCGCTCGTCGCTGGCGCGCAGTTTGGCGGTCAGGTCGTCGTATTCGCTGCGCTTGGCGCCGAGCAGCTGCTCACGCTCGAGCTTGAGGGCCAGGGCACTTTGCAAGCCGGCTTGGGCTGCGGCGGCGGTCAGGCGCTGCAGTTCAGCCTGGGCGCGTTCGGTTTCATCTTGCACCGCTACGGCCTGCTGGGTGGCCGTTTCAATGGCGCGGGCCAGCTCGCTTTGGCGCGCTTGCAGGCTGCGTTTGGAAAACTGCGCTTCTTGGTGCTGGCGCTCCAGGCCGCGCTGCTGCTCGCGGCACTGGTTCAGGCGGTTTTGGCTGGCAATCACGCGCTCGTCGAGCTCAGCGTGGCGTTCCTGGCTGTCGGCGAGTTGCAGGTCGAGCTCTTCAAACCGGGCTTCGGCTTGCAGGGCACGTTCTTGCAGGTCTTCGAGCTGGGCGTCCACCTCGGCGGCGTCGGCGGCGATTTGCGCGCTGCGGCTGCGCACCTGTTCGGAGAGTTGCGTCAGGCGCAGCACTTCAACTTGCAGGCTGTGGGTGCGCGCCTGCGCTTCCTGGGCCTGGCTGCGCAAGGCGCTCAGGCGCTGGGCGGCGTCGGCGTAGGCGTTCTCGGCGCGGCCTAGGGCGGCGCGGGACTCTTCGGCCATCAGGGTCTGGGCGCGCAGCTCGCGCTCCAGGTTTTGGATTTCTTGGGCCCGCGCCAGCAGGCCAGATTGCTCGGCGTCCTGCGCATAAAAGCCCACGCTGTGCGCCGCCACGCCGTGGCCTGCGGGCACGAAAATCGTCTCGCCCGCGCCCAAGGTGCTGCGCTGGGCCAATGCTTCTTCGAGGGTCGGGGCGGTAAAGCAGCCGGTCAGCCAGGATTGCAAGACCGCCGCCAAACCGGCATCATGCACGCGCACCAAGTCAAACAGGCGCGGCAATGCGGCGCTTGCGGGCGCGTTGCCGGCCGCCGGAGCGCTGAAAAAAGACAGTTTGGCTGGGGGTGCGTCGCCGCCAAAGGCCCGCACCATGTCCAAGCGCGAAACTTCAAGGGCGCCCAGGCGGTCGCGTAGCGCGGCTTCGACCGCGTTTTCCCAACCGGCTTGCACCTGAATGCGGCTCCATAGGCCTTGCAAATGCTCCAGCCCGTGCTTTTGCAGCCAGGGCTGCAATTTGCCGTCGGTCTTCAGGCGTTCTTGCAGGGCTTTGAGCGCTTCCAGGCGCGCGGACACGTCGGCTTGGCGCGCTGCTTCTGTATTGACTTGCTGCTGCTGCGTGCGGCGGGCCTCGTCCAACTGCGGCACCAGGGCCTGCAGTTCCTCCAGGCGGGCATGGGCCAGCTCGGCGGATTCTTGCGCGCCCTCAAACTCTTCTTGCAACTGGGCCAAGCGGCTGTCGTCGGTGGCGGCCAGGCCGTTGCGGTCAGCGGTCAGGCGCTCGCGCCGGGCGCTGAGCTGGCGGTTTTGCTCGGTCACGCTGCGCTGCTCGGCCGCCAGCACGCCCAAGGCCTGCTGGACTTGGGCCACGCTGTCGCGCTGGGTCTTGGCCTGCGCTTGTGCGCGCTCCAGCGCTTCTTCCAGGTCGGGCAGTTGCTGGGCTTGGTCTTCAATCTGCGCTTCCAGCAGTTCAGCTTGTTCGTCGCCCACCAGCGCCAGCTCGGCCAAACGCTCGATTTCTTCCAGCGCCTCATCGCGGCGCTCGGCCCACTGGGCGCTTTGCTCGGCCAGGGTGACCAGGCGCTGCTCCACGCGCTGGCGGCCTTCGACCACGAAGCGGATTTCGGCTTCCAGGCGCCCCACCTCGGTGCTGGCCTCGTAAAGCAGCCCTTGCACTTGGTTGACCTGGTCGCCCGCAGCGTAGTGGGCCTGGCGGACCGACTCCAGATCGGCCTCAATATGGCGCAAATCGGCCATGCGCGATTCGAGCGCAATCACCGCACTTTGTGCGTCAGCCTGCACTTTGGCCTGGTCGGCCAGCGATTCGGCGCGCTTGAGGTACCACTGCTGGTGCTGCTTGAGCGTCACATCCGCCTGCAAAGCCTTGTAGCGCAGCGCCACTTCGGCCTGTTTTTCGAGCTTCTCCAGGTTGATATTGAGCTCGCGCAAGATATCTTCTACCCGCGTCAGATTAGCGCGGGTGTCGCCCAGGCGGTTTTCGGTCTCGCGGCGGCGCTCTTTGTATTTGGACACGCCCGCGGCTTCTTCCAGAAACAGGCGCAGCTCTTCGGGCTTGGATTCGATGATGCGGCTGATCGTGCCCTGGCCAATGATGGCATAGGCGCGTGGCCCAAGGCCCGTGCCCAAAAACACGTCTTGCACGTCGCGCCGACGTACCGGCTGGTTGTTGATGAAGTAGCTTGATGTGCCGTCACGGGTAAGCACCCGGCGCACCGCAATCTCACCAAACTGACCCCATTGGCCGCCGGCGCGGTGGTCGGCGTTGTCAAACACCAGCTCCACGCTGGCGCGGCTGGCCGGTTTGCGGGTGGTAGTGCCGTTAAAAATCACGTCCTGCATGGACTCGCCGCGCAACTCGCTGGCGCGGCTTTCGCCCAAAACCCAGCGCACCGCGTCCATGATGTTGGACTTGCCGCAGCCATTGGGCCCGACCACGCCCACCAGTTGCCCCGGCAGCAAAAAGTTGGTCGGCTCTACAAAGGACTTAAATCCTGACAGCTTGATCGAATTGAGGCGCACTGCGTTGGGGCTGGGCTTGAGCGGGTGTTTGGGGGGTTAACAAGGCCCCGAAACCGGTTTTCGGGGCAGCGCCGATGATACTGTGCGGGTTTTGTCCGCCCCAGACCTGGCGCAGGCCCGCGCGCTTAGGGCTTCAAGGGCCCCTGCGCCAGATAGTGCGCCGCCTCTTCGCCCAGGCGCTGCAAGGCGGGCGCCAGTGCGGCATAGGACGCGATGACTTCGGCGCTGGCCCCGCCCCGGCTCAGGCGCTCGACGCGCGTGAGCTCTTCCACCAAGGGCGCAAAACAAAACACCGGCACAAAGCCCTTGAGCGAATGCAGCCGCGCCGTGGCGTCCACCGCCCTGCCCTGCGCCAGCAAATCAGCAATATCGGGCACGTCCTTGCCCAAGGCGGTGCACAAGGCGGGCAGCAAATCGCGTACGCCGTGGTCGTCGCCCAAAAATTCCAGCGCGCCGCGCAGGTTAAAGCAGGTGTAACTGGAAGCGGCGTGAAAGCCTGTTTGCATTGAAATTTCTCCCGGACAGGGTAGCTCTGGCGGCCCTGCCCTATAGCGCGCAAATTTATAAGTTTAACGACGAATCAACGATAATCCGCGCCTATGAATCCCCATTTGTCGCTATTGCAGGCCTATCCGTTTGAACGCCTGCGCCAGCTCTTCGCCACCGTCACGCCCAAGCCGGATTTGCGCCCCATCAGCCTGGGAATCGGCGAGCCCCGCCACGCCACGCCCGCGCTGATCAAGCAAGCCTATTGCGACGCCATCATGGGCACCGGGCTGGCGGGCTACCCGGCCACGGCGGGCGACCCGCCTCTGCGCGAGGCTATTGCGCAATGGCTGCAGCGCCGCTACCAGCTGGCGCTCAACCCGGCTTCTCAAATTTTGCCCATCAACGGCTCGCGCGAAGCCCTGTTTGCCTTTGCCCAAACCGTGCTCGCGCCCAGCGCCACCGGGTCTAAACCGCTGGTGGTTTGCCCCAACCCCTTCTACCAAATCTACGAAGGCGCGGCGCTGCTGGGCGGTGGCGAGCCTTATTTTGTAAATTCTGACCCGCAGCGCAACTTTGCCCAAGACTGGGCCAGCGTGCCCGACGCGGTGTGGGCGCGCACGCAGCTCTTGTTTGTGTGCAGCCCCGGCAACCCGGCCGGCGCCGTAATGCCGCTCTCGGAATGGAAGCTGCTGTTTGCGTTGAGCGACCGCTTTGGCTTTGCCATTGCCTCAGACGAGTGCTATAGCGAGATCTACTTCCGCGACGAAGCGCCTCTGGGCGGCCTGGAAGCGGCGGCACACTTGGGGCGCGCTGACTTCAAAAACCTGGTGGCCTTTACCAGCCTGTCCAAGCGCAGCAATGTGCCGGGCATGCGCAGCGGCTTTTGCGCGGGCGACGCGGCGCTCATCAAGCAGTTTTTGCTCTACCGCACCTACCACGGCAGCGCCATGAGCCCG
This sequence comes from Comamonas sp. lk, assembly GCA_945898115.1. Classification (GTDB taxonomy): domain Bacteria; phylum Pseudomonadota; class Gammaproteobacteria; order Burkholderiales; family Burkholderiaceae_C; genus Allorhodoferax. Next base: position 10,957 of record CAMDHS010000045.1, on the reverse strand, counting down.
GTGGTGCAAAGCGCCAGCATCGCCGCCTGGAACGACGAAGCCCATGTGCTGGACAACCGCGCCCAGTACCGCCAAAAGTTTGCGCAAATCACGCCCTTACTGGCCACGGTGCTGGACGTGGCGCTTCCAGACGCCGGGTTTTATTTGTGGGCCGGCGTGCAGGGCAGCGACGTGGACTTTGCCCGCGATTTGTACGCTACTTACAATGTGACGGTTTTGCCCGGCTCTTATCTGGCCCGTGAGGCCCATGGCGTGAACCCGGGCGCTGGGCGCATCCGCATGGCGCTGGTGGCCCAAGGCGACGAATGCCTGGAAGCCGCGCAGCGCATCGTGGCCTTTGTGCAAGCCCGTAGCCCGGCCTGAACACTCTTTTTTTTCTGATCCCAACCTTTTTGCGACCACTGAGAATTTCATGACCCAACAACTCCAAACCATCCTCGACGCCGCCTGGGAAAACCGCGCCACTATCTCGGTGCAATCGGCCCCAAAAGAAGTGTCAGACGCTGTCGAACACGTCATCTCTGAACTCAACAACGGCTCCCTGCGCGTGGCTACCCGCGACGGCGTGGGCCAGTGGACCACCCACCAGTGGATCAAAAAAGCGGTGCTGCTGAGCTTTCGCCTGAAAGACAACGTCGTCATCCAATCGGGCGACCTGGGCTTTTACGACAAGGTGCCCACCAAATTTGGCGGCATGAGCGAAGCCGAACTCAAAGCCACCGGCGTGCGCGTGGTGCCCCCGGCCGTGGCGCGGCGCGGCAGCTTTATCGCCAAGGGCGTGATCTTGATGCCCTCTTACGTCAATATCGGCGCCTATGTGGACGAAGGCACCATGGTCGACACCTGGGCCACCGTGGGCTCTTGCGCCCAGATCGGCAAAAACGTGCACCTGAGCGGCGGCGTGGGCATTGGCGGCGTGCTAGAACCCATGCAGGCCGGCCCCACCATCATCGAAGACAACTGCTTTATCGGCGCACGCTCTGAAGTCGTTGAAGGCGTGATCGTTGAAGAAAACTCGGTGATTTCCATGGGCGTCTATTTGGGCCAAAGCACCCCGATCTACGACCGCGCCACCGACACGGTGAGCTACGGCCGCATCCCATCGGGCTCGGTGGTCATCAGCGGCAGCTTGCCCAAGAACGACGGCAAATACAGCCTGTACGCGGCCATCATCGTCAAGCGTGTGGACGCGCAAACCCGCGCCAAAACATCGCTCAACGACTTGCTGCGCGATTAATTCCTGCACCTTAAAGCTGCCTCCGCCATGACGCAACCCACCAAAAACGACGTTTTGGAACGCATGCTGCGTTTCATGGTGGACAAGCGCGCGTCTGACTTGTACCTGTCGGCCAACAGCCCGCCCATGGTGCGCATTGACGGGCTGGTGGTGCCCATTACCAGCCAGCCGCTGGGCGTGCAGGCGCCGCGCGAGCTGCTCGAAGGCCTGGTGCCGCCCGAGCGCATGCAAGAGCTGCTCAGTACCAACGAACTCACCATGGTGCTGCCCATGGAAAACTTGGGGCGCTTTCGGATCAGTGCATTGATTCAGCGCGGAACGGTCGCGATTGTGATTCGCTATGTGCCTTTTGAGATTCCGCCCTTGTTGGAGGGCGAATTGCCCAAGGTGCTGCGTCAGCTGGTGATGGAAAAGCGCGGTTTGGTGCTGATGGTAGGCGCCTCGGGCGCGGGCAAAAGCACCACGCTGGCGTCCATGCTGGACTACCGCAATGCCACCTTGTCGGGCCATATCCTGACCTTTGAGAATCCCATCGAATTTGTGTTCAAGCACAAAAAGTCGGTGGTGAATCAGCGCGAAATCGGCGTGGACACCGTGTCGCTGGAACTGGCCTTGAAGAACGCCATGCGCCAGGCGCCCGATGTGGTTTTCATAGGCGAAATTCGCGACCAGGAAACCATGTCCGCCGCGCTGGGCTACGCGCAGTCCGGCCATTTGTGCCTGGCCACCCTGCATGCCAACAACAGCCACCACGCGCTCAACCGTATTTTGGGTTTTTATCCCGCGCAGGCGCGCGACGCCGTACAACGCGACTTGTCGCTGGCGCTCAAGGCCATGCTGTCCCAACGCCTGATTCGCACCACCAGCGGCCAGCGGGTGGCCGCCTGCGAAGTGATGATGAACACCACCCGCATCGCCGAGCTGATCCAGTCTGGCAACTTTACCGAAATACCCGCGGCCATGGAGCAATCGCTTTCCGTGGGCTCGCAATCGTTTGAGCAGGACATTGCGCGCCTGATCACCGAAGGCCGGGTGCAGGAAAGCGAAGGCCTGGCCAACGCCGACTCGGCCACCAACCTGATGTGGCGCATGCAAAACGGTTCTGAAGCGGCAAGCCCTCTCACCGCGCCCTCTGGCGCTGGCCCCTCCGCCGCTGCGGGCCCTATTACCCTGATGATCAAGCCTTGATGCAGTACGACACCCATGCCACTTTGCAACTCACCGAGCAGCTGCTGTCCCTTGCCTCGGTCACGCCGCAGGATGCAGGCTGCCAGGCGCTGATTGCGCAGCGCCTGCAGGTGCTGGGCTTTGTGTGCGAACCCATTGAAAGCGGTCCGGCTGATTTCCGTGTGACCAATCTCTGGGCCAAACGCCAGGCCTCCGCCGCGCAAGACAGCGCAGCCGCCAAAACCCTGGTGTTCGCCGGCCACACCGACGTGGTGCCCACCGGCCCGCTGGCGCAATGGGACAGCGCGCCTTTTAGCCCGAGCCACCGCGAGGGCAAGCTCTTTGGCCGGGGCGCAAGCGACATGAAAACCTCGCTGGCCGCCTTTGTGGTGGCCATCGAAGAGTTTCTGGCCCACACGCCTGAGCCCGCCCTGAACATCGCCCTGCTGCTGACCAGCGACGAAGAAGGCCCGGCGCTGGACGGCACCGTGGTGGTGTGCAACACCCTCAAGGCGCGCGGCGAGGTGCTCGACTACTGCATCGTGGGCGAGCCCACTTCGGTGGAGCGCACCGGCGACATGATCAAAAACGGCCGCCGCGGCACCATGAGCGGCAAACTGACCGTTAAGGGCGTGCAAGGCCATATCGCCTATCCGCATATGGCGGACAACCCAATCCACCGCGCAGCGCCCGCCCTGGCCGAACTGGTGGGCGTGCGCTGGGACGAAGGCAACGCTTACTTCCCGCCCACGAGCTGGCAGGTCAGCAATATGCATGGCGGCACCGGCGCGAGCAACGTCATTCCCGGCGAGGTGGTGATTGACTTCAATTTCCGCTTTTCCACCGAATCCACGCCCGATTCGCTGCAGTCGCGCCTGGCTGCGGTGCTGGACAAGCACGGCTTGCGCTACGACCTGGTTTGGACGATTGGCGGCTTGCCGTTTTTGACGCAGCCGGGCACGCTGGTAGACGCGGTGCGCGACGCTATTCGGGACGAGACCGGGCTGGAAACCCAGCTGTCCACCACCGGCGGCACCAGCGACGGCCGGTTTTTGGCGCAGATTTGTCCGCAGGTGATCGAACTCGGCCCGCCCAACGCCACCATCCACAAGATCAACGAGTATGTGGCGCTGGCCGACATTGAACCTTTGAAAAACATCTACCGCCGCGTGCTCGAACGCTTGCACACGCAGGCTGCCGCATGACGCTGATGGCCCTGGTACAGGCCTGCGCCGCCAGTCTCGCAGAGGCCGGTGTTTCTTTTGGCCACGGCACCACCAATGCGCTGGACGAAGCCGCCTGGCTGGTGCTTTGGCAACTCGGCCTGCCCCTGGATACTCTGCTGGACGGTGACGACAGCGTGGCCGACACGCCGGTGGCCGCAGACAAACAAGCGCTGGTGCAAGCCCTGGTGGCCGAGCGCATCAGCAGCCGCAAACCCGCCGCCTACCTGACGCATGAGGCCTGGTTGCAAGGCTTTGCGTTTTATGTGGATGAACGCGTCATCGTGCCGCGCTCGCTGATTGCCGAACTGCTGGTCGATGGCGGCATGGACTATTTTCTGCACCCGTCCACCCACAAGGTGCTGGATTTGTGCACTGGCAACGGCAGCCTGGCGGTGATTGCGGCCAGCGTCTTTCCGGATGTGACGGTGACTGCCAGCGATCTGTCCAGCGACGCGTTGGCCGTGGCCCAGATCAACATGCAAAAACACGGCCTGCAAGACCGCGTCACGCTAGTTGCGTCCGACGGCCTGGCCGCGCCCGAACTGGCAGCGCTTGGTCCGTTTGACCTGATTGTGTGCAACCCGCCCTACGTCAACCGCCAAAGCATGGCCGATCTGCCGCCTGAATACCGGGCCGAACCCGCCATGGCGCTGGACGGCAACCTGGATGGCGGCAGCGACGGCATGGACTTTGTCCGCAGCCTGCTGCAAAGCGTGGCCGCGCACCTGAACCCACAGGGGGTGCTGGTGCTGGAAATCGGCAACGAGTGCCCCTATTTTGAAGCCGCATTTCCGTCGCTGGAAGTGATTTGGCTGGAAACCAGCGCTGGTGAAGACCAGGTCTTGCTCCTCACGCGCGAAACTCTTCATTCATGATTACTTTAAAAAACGTGACCTTGCGCCGCAGCGCCAAGGTCTTGCTGGAACACGCCTCGGTCACCCTCAACCCGGGTGAAAAAGTCGGCTTGGTCGGACGCAACGGTGCGGGCAAGTCTTCGCTGTTTGCCCTGCTTAATGGCAATTTGCACGAGGACGCTGGCGAGTACTACATCCCCACCCAGTGGCGCATGGGCCAGGTGTCCCAAGACATGCCCGAGACCGAGCAAAGTGCTACCGAATTTGTGATTGAAGGCGACACCGTGCTCAACGCGGCGCGCGAAGAAGTCAAGGCATCTGAAGCCACCGACGACGGCGACCGCATGGCGCACGCCTATATGGGCTTGTACGACGCGGGCGAGCACGACGCGCCTTCGCGCGCGCAGGCGCTGATTTTGGGCCTGGGCTTCAAAACCACCGAGCTGGAAAACCCGGTCAACAGCTTCTCTGGCGGCTGGCGCATGCGCCTGCAGTTGGCGCGCGCGCTGATGTGCCCGTCTGATTTGCTGCTGCTGGACGAACCTACCAATCACTTGGACTTGGACGCATTGGTCTGGCTGGAAGCCTGGCTCAAGCGCTACGAAGGCACCATGGTCGTTATCAGCCATGACCGCGAATTTTTGGACGCGGTGACCAACGTCACCCTGCACATTGACGCGGGCAAACTGGTGCGCTACGGCGGCAACTACAGCAAATTTGAAGACATGCGCGCCGAGCAGATGGAGCTGCAACAAAACGCGTTTTCCAAGCAACAAGACAAGATTGCCCACTTGCAGAAGTTCATTGCGCGCTTTAAAGCCAAGGCCAGCAAGGCCAAGCAGGCGCAAAGCCGCGTCAAGGCGCTGGACCGCATGGAAAAAATCGCCCCGCTGCTCGCAGACGCCGACTTCACCTTCGAGTTCAAAGAACCCGCCAATCTGCCCAACCCCATGTTGTCCATGTCGGGCGTGAGCTTTGGCTACCCGCCGCCGGCCGACGCGCCCGAAGGCACGCCGCCCACGGTGATCGTGCAAAACGTGAGCCGCTCGGTGCTGGCTGGCCAGCGCATTGGCATTTTGGGCGCCAACGGACAGGGTAAATCGACACTGGTCAAAACCGTGGCGCGCGACCTGGCGGCCATCGGCGGCGAAGTGACCGAAGGCAAGGGCCTGAACATTGGCTACTTTGCGCAGCAAGAATTGGACGTGCTGCGCCCGGCCGACACGCCGCTGGAACACATGATTCGCCTGGTCAAGGAAATGACGGCCGAGGGCCGCATTGCCGGCCAAGCCACGCGCGAGCAAGACCTGCGCAGCTTTTTGGGCACCTTCAACTTTGGCGGCGACATGGTCAAACAGGCCGTGGGCAGCATGAGCGGAGGCGAAAAAGCGCGCCTGGTGCTGTGCATGATCGTCTGGCAGCGGCCCAATTTGCTGCTGCTCGATGAGCCTACCAACCACTTGGATCTGGCCACCCGCGAAGCGCTGGCCATGGCGCTCAATGAATTTGAGGGCACGGTGATGCTAGTCAGCCACGACCGGGCGCTGTTGCGCTCGGTGTGCGACGAGTTCTGGATGGTCTCGCGCGGGGGCGTGGCGCCCTTTGACGGCGACCTGGACGACTACCAGCGCTACCTGCTGGACGAAGCCAAGCGCCAGCGCGAAGCCATCAAAGAGGCACAAAACCAGCTCAACAAACAGCAAGCCAAGGCGGCGGCCAAACCGGCCAAAGTGGCTGCGTCGCCCGATGCGCGCCGCAAGTGGGCTACCGAAATTGAGCGCCTGGACGCCCGCATTGCAAGCCTCAGTGGCGAGGGTGCGGTGCTCGAGGGCAAACTCAGCCTCAGCCCCCTGCCCCACGAGATCGCCGAGCTGGGCAAACGGCTCAAGTCGGTGAATGACGAGCTAAAGACGCTGGAAGACCAGTGGCTGGCGGCCACCGAGCAGCTAGAAGCCCTGGCCGCCTAGGGCCCGGGACACCTGGGACACCTGGGACACCTGGGACAAGGCCATGAAAAACCGGCCTAGTGCTTCCCAGCGGCCGGTTTTTCTTCTTTCTTGGCCTCTTTTTTCTCATCCTTGCCAGCACCTTCGGGCTTGACCAGCACGGTCTTGCAGGTTTTGACAGCTGCCTTCTTGCCGGTGGGTTCGGACGTTTCGCAAATACGCTCCACTTTGTAGGCCAGAGCGTTGCTTCCCGTAAGCAATGCGGCTAAGCCCAGTATCATGCCGGGCAAGCAGCGTGCCAAGACGAGGAAAACAGAGGGATATGTTGATTTCATGGGGTAATTTCCAACGAAGGCGTACAACTTGACGGACACCAAACAAAATCGCGATCAGGCCGCAATCATAAAGTCTCTTGCGCTGCGCTATGCCGTGCCAGTGGCGCTCTGCCTGATTGCAGTGGAGTCTTGGGCATGGAACCCGTTTGAGGTCAAGACGGCTTACCAGGAGATGAAGCTCTCCAGCGCGGAGTCCAAGCTAGTCGATTTCAAAGCCGGATGGGCCAGCGACTCCGACACCCAGTTGCTGATCGAAGTCAACAACCACCTGCCTGGCCCCTTGGCCTGCCATAGCGCGTCGGTCAGCATGCAAAACGGCAGCGAGATCCAAAAATCATTCTCCCCTTACCTTTATGTTCCCCCCGGAGAAAGCAAGCAAACCGGCGTAAACGGCGTGAAAAAGGGGCAAATGAAAACCTATGCGCTGAGTTGCAACTGCTGGAAAAAAGCGGGCGAGACGCGTTGTAGCGACCCCAAAAAGCCGGCCTGAAAAACCTGACAACTGTCTTGGGGGCAAAAACATAGCAGGCAAGGCTACGTTGTGGCTATACAAAGACTGTTTTCCTCACATCATCACCCCGGGGCTGGCCGATGCCCTCTAGCATCTCGTTAAACCAGTGGGCGGAGGTATCGAAGCTCTTGCCGCCCTTGATCCGAGGGAACTCGATGGCGCGCAGAATATTGTCCCGCTCCTCGTCGTGGCCGATGACGCCGGATTCGCCGCGAAGGGCGCATTCGACGGCCAAGTCGACCATCGTCTTGATGAGGCGCTGGTCGGCGGCGTTGGCGGCGGCGGCGCGGGCGAAGTAGCCGCTCTTCTGGACGAGGGTCTTCTCGGCCCCGATCAGCTTGGCGAACTGCTTGCTGAACCACTGGCCGACGTTGACAGCGTCTAACTTGTAGTGGCCGAAGGCGTCCTTGGGCACGACATTGCCGCGGCTCTCTAGTTCGGCGATGATCTGGGGCACGCACGCACCTTCGCTGACGAAGATGTTGACGCAGTCCTTGAGATCGAGCGCCGTCATTAAACGGGCGGCCTCAACCTCAAGGTCGATGACCATCTCGGGCACGTAGACGGCGTCCACGTCTTTGTGGTGGCGATAGAGGTTGAAGCCCGGAAGGAAGGGGGTGTGGAATAGACGGTCGCGGTAGACCTTGGCGGTATAGGCAGTCAGCCACCCGCAGTTGCGGCCCATGACCTCATGGACGATCAGGATCCGAGGGTTGGAGCTCTGCTCATTAACGATGTTCTCGAAGTACTTGGCCCCCTCCTCGGCGGCGGTCCAGGCGCCCAGGCTCTGTTGGATGGGAATCACGTCATTGTCAATGGTCTTGGGCAGGCCGACGACCGTCAGCTTGTAGCCGTTTTTGGCTAGGTAGGCGGCTAGGTCGGCGGCGGTGGTGTTGGTGTCGTCGCCACCGATGGTGTGCAGGATGGTGATTCCGTCCGTCTTCAGCCGCTCAGCGGCGACGTGGAGGGGGTGCTCGCCCTCTTTCACCAAGCCGCGCTTTACGCAGTCGGCGACATTCGTCAACTTGACACGACTGTTGCCGATCGGGCTGCCGCCGTGCTGATGGAGGATGCCGGCCTGGGCCCGGACCTCGGGGCTGGCAACCACCGATTGACCAAGAAGCAGGCCCTTATAACCACCTAGGTAGCCAATGATCTCCGTGTTCGGGGTAATCTCGCTGTAGCGCTCGATCAGGCCGCCGACGGCGGATGAAAGGCAAGGCGCAAGGCCGCCGGCGGTGAGGAGCGCGACTTTATTCGTGGGCATAGCGAGTCTTTAGGTGGGGGGTCTCTAACTCAACGCGAGAGGGCTACGGATTCATGCGGCAAGTCAGCGGGGTCAGCCATAAGTGAGAGGGCCTAAATGCCCAAATCACGATTTTAAGTAATTGGCGAAACTAATGCGATAGAGCCAGGTACTGGGCCATAGAGCCTGTACCGCAGTCTGTAAATAGTCTGTAAATGGCAACAACAAAAAAGCCCCGCTCTTGTGAAGCGGGGCTTAGTTGATGATTTTTGTGGGGTGGCTGATGGGGCTCGAACCCACGACAACAGGAATCACAATCCTGAGTTTATAGTATTTGCAAGTGTTGAATGCTGTAGGTATACTCTATACAAATCAACATGTTAAGGTATTTTTACTGTATTAAAAAACAGTATTAGCGTTGATTGATATGCGGCTTTTTTTGCCGAATTTGCCTACAGATTGCCTACAGATATCGGAGCGGCATGGAAAAGAGACCAAATCGGGTGAACCTAACTGCCGGGCGGATTGAGGCTTTCACCTGCCCACCGGGCAAGCCACAAGCCTTTCTCTGGGACACCGACACGCCGACCTTGGCACTTCGGGTGACACCTACAGGGCGCAAGACTTACGTTTTCGAGGCCCGCCTTAACGGCGACACTTTGCGCATCAATATCGGAACACCGACCGACTGGCCCATCAAGACCGCCCGCAGTGAAGCTCAGCGGCTAAAGATGCTGATTGACGTTGGGACAGACCCACGTGAGGTTGAGCGTGAGCGCGTAGCTGTGAAAGCTGCCGCCAAGGCCACCGCCGCTGCGCAAGCCCTGACCGTGGGTGAGGTCTGGGCTGACTACTTAGAGCAGCGTCGCCCTTTCTGGGGTGAACTGCATTACCGTGACCATATCGACAAGACTAAGGCCGGGGGCTTGCCGTCCGGACGCCGGGGAGGCGGGAAACAGTTGACTAAACCGGGGCCGCTGGCTGCCCTAATGCCTCTGCCCCTTAAAGCCTTAAATCAGACCGCAATCGAGGCGTGGGCTGCGAAAGAGGGCAAGACCCGTCCATCATCTGCCCGGCTGGCATGGAGGCTTTTAACCGTCTTCCTGACGTGGTGTGCTGAACAGCCCGCCTATGCCGCGTTGATGCCGGCCAAGAACGCCGCCAAGACAAAGAAGGCCCGCGAAGCACTGGGTAAGGCGGGGGCGAAGTCGGACGTTTTGCAGCGAGGACAGCTAGCCGCGTGGTTTGCCGCTGTGCAGCAACTGCAAAACCCGACGATTGCCACATGCCTACAAGTAATGCTGCTGACCGGAGCAAGGCCGGGCGAAGTGCTCTCGCTGCACTGGGGGGATGTGAATACACAGTGGAAGGGAATCAGTATCCGGGATAAGGTGGAGGGAACCCGTGAGATTCCCCTGACGCCGTACACCGCCCACTTGCTGGCCGCCCTGCCCCGCCGCAATGAATGGGTTTTCTCAAGCCCCACAAGTGCGACGGGCTGCCTGTCCGAGCCGAACAACCCGCACACGCGGGCCTGTAGTACCGCTGGCTTGCACGGACTGACCCTGCACGGCTTGCGCCGTTCTTTTAAGAGCTTGACCGAGTGGCTGGAGGTTCCCGCTGGCGTGGTGGCACAGATTCAAGGCCACAAGCCGAGCGCAACGGCTGAGAAGCATTACACCGTGCGCCCGCGGGAACTGCTGGCAGTCCACCACAACCGCATAGAAGCTTGGGTTCTAGAACAGGCTGGCGTGAGCTTTGACCCGAAGGCCGAACCCAGCAAGTTGCGTGTGGTGGTTGAAAGTCCCTGAGTGCATCCAATTGCATCTCGATTTTGAAGGACACTTGAAGGGGTACGAATGGAGCCACTGAATGCAAATGATGCCCAGCGGTATGCGGAATTTAAGGAGTGGACACCGTTTGAAGCCGCGTTGCTGTTAGCGGGTTGCAAGCCGCTTCCCCGTGGTCATGTTCCGGAGCCAAATGGCAACACTGTTGCCTTTAATCTCATACAGGCGATTCAGTACTGTGGGCCATCAAAGAACCTTGAAACTCCGCATCCGCCTGAAACGTGGATGCTTTGGTACTCGGAATACCTTGCGGGTCGCGATTTCCCCGAATTTTCACAAATGGCTTTGGGGTTGTTAGCGGCGGTCTAAATCCGCACAAATCTGGCGGCGATAAATGGCGGTGTCAATTGGCTGCCGAATCTGGTGGTCATTTATGGTGGCGCAATCCGGTGGTCGATTTCGGTGCTCACGGCACCACCAAGAGAGCGGGCCCCGGGAGGGGCCCTGGTTGTTGCTGCGGTTACAGGATCGTCGTTATTCAGAACGGCAAGTCCTGGTCAAAGTCGTCAAGCGGTTCGTAGCTAATGCGCTGCTCACGCATCAGGTTCTGGATGACCAGGCCGTAATGGGTCCAGACGCGATGGC
>CAMDHS010000044.1 GCA_945898115.1 Comamonas sp. lk | reverse complement strand
GTGTGCTTGCTAATCGCCGCGGTCTTTTTGCGGTCCAGCCAGAACTTTTTGCGCGCCTCGGGGCTGATGGCGATAAAGCCTTCGCCGCTGCGCGAATTGGCAATGCGCACTACTTCTGAGGTGGCGCGCGCCACTGCGTCTGCGTCATCCCCGGCAATGTCGCCAAACAGCGCCATTTTGGGCAGGCCGCCGCGCTTGGATTTGGTGGCATAGCCCACGGCTTTCAGATAGCGGTCGTCCAAATGCTCAAGCCCTGCCAGCACCACGCCCGAGCGCTTTTGCTCGGCGAACAGGAAGTCCTTGATCTCCACAATGCTGGGCACCGCGTCGCGCGCGTGGCCAAAAAACTCCAGCACCACGGTGCGGGTGTGCGCCGGCATGCGGTGCAGCACCCAGCGCGCGCTGGTGATCAGGCCGTCGCAGCCTTCCTTCTGGATGCCGGGCAGGCCGCTCAAGAACTTGTCGGTCACGTCCTTGCCCAGGCCCTCTTTGCGGAAGGTCTTGCCGGGAATGTCCAGGCGCTCTGTGCGCAACTTGGTTTTGCCGTCGGCCTTGAAATACTGCAGCTCGAAGCTGGCCACCTCGGCATCATGGATCTTGCCCATGTTGTGGTTGATGCGGGTCACCTCCAACCACTCGGCCTGCGGCGTGACCATGCGCCAGCTCGCCAGGTTGTCCAGCGCCGTGCCCCAGAGCACGGCTTTTTTGCCCCCGGCGTTCATGGCGATGTTGCCGCCAATGCAGCTCGCTTCGGCAGACGTAGGGTCCACCGCAAACACAAAACCGCCGCGCTCGGCCGCGTCGGCCACGCGCTGCGTGACCACACCGGCCTCCGACCAAACGGTTGCCACGTCAACGCTCAGGCCCGGCAGACGCTTCATCTCGACCTCGGTCATGGATTCGAGCTTTTCGGTGTTGATCACCGCGCTCTTCCAGGTCAAGGGAATGGCGCCGCCGGTGTAGCCGGTGCCGCCGCCGCGCGGAATGATGGTCAGGCCCAATTCGATACAGCCTTTGACCAGACCGGCCATTTCTTCTTCCGAATCAGGCGTGAGTACCACAAAGGGGTATTCCACACGCCAGTCGGTGGCGTCGGTCACATGGCTCACGCGCGAGAGGCCGTCAAACTTGACGTTGTGCTTGGCGGTGAGCTTGTTCAACAGTTTTTGCGATTTTTTGCGCAGGGCGGCCACTTCTTCAAACGCAGCGCCAAAAGCCTGCACCGCGTTACGCGCGGCCACCAGCAGCTCCATCACCATGGCGTCGCGCTCCATGTCGGCATCTGGCGTGCGGCGTTTCTCGACTTCGCCCAGGCGGTGGTCAAGCGCATCGACCAATTGGCCGCGGCGCTTGGGGTTGTCCAGCAGGTCGTCCTGCAAATAGGGGTTGCGCTGCACCACCCAAATGTCACCCAACACTTCGTACAACATGCGGGCGGAGCGACCGGTGCGGCGTTCTTCGCGCAGGGCGTTGAGCGTTTCCCAAGCCTGCTGGCCCAAAAGGCGAATCACGATCTCGCGGTCGGAGAACGAGGTGTAGTTGTAGGGGATTTCGCGGATGCGCTCGTGTGCCGGATGGGCGGATGGGAGCGCGGGCAAGAGCTGGGCGGGGGATATGGGTGCGTTCATCAGGCGGTTAGGTTGCGGTGCGTCCCTTGCCTATGTGACACAAGGGGCAACGGGTCATGGTACCGCAGTGCAGCATTCACAAGTGGTGCGTAAGGCGAAGCCCGCCGCCGCCCTGCCCCGGCTTGCGGTTAAATTCAGCCGCATGCGCCCTGCCACCCCGACCGCTCACCCTGCCCCTTGGCCCTACGCCCGCTGGATCGCCCACCGGGGCGCAGGCAAGCTGGCGCCCGAGAACACCCTTGCCGCCTTTCGCCTGGGCGCGTCCCACGGCTACCGCATGTTTGAGTGCGACGTCAAACTCAGCAGCGACGGCCTGCCCTTTCTTCTGCACGACGACACGCTGGAGCGCACGGCGACGGGGGCTGCGGTGCCCGCTGGCGCAGACCCGGTGGCTGGGCACCACCCCTGGCACACGCTCTCGCAGCTTGACGCCGGGGGCTGGCACAGCCCCGCCTATGCGGGCCAGCCGCTGCCGACGCTGGACGCCATTGCCCGCTTTTGCATCGCCAACGGCTATTTCCTCAATATAGAGATCAAGCCCACCGTGGGCACCGAGCGCCACACCGGCGAAGTGGTGGCGCAGCACGCAGCGCGGCTGTGGCAGGGCGTGGCGGTGCAACCCTTGCTGACCTCGTTTGATATTGCCGCGCTCGACGGCGCCATGGCAACCCAGCCCGAGCTGCCGCGCGGCTTGCTGATCCATGCGCTGGAAGGCCAACCCTGGGCGCAGTGGCTGGGCCACGCCACGCGGCTGGGCTGCCAGGCCATTGTTTGCAACCATCAGCTGTGGAGCGCAGAGTCGGTCGCCCTGGCCAAAGCGGCCGGTTTTCGCTTGCTGAGCTACACCGTGAATGACGACAAAGAGGCCCAGCGCCTGCTGAACTTGGGCACAGACGGGCTGATTACGGACCGAGTGGACCACTTTCGGCCGCAAAGCTAAAAGAACACACCGTGGTGCGCCCCGAGCCTATCGGGTGGCGCCGGAGGTCGGCGGAAGTTTCAATTTCTACAAACCCAGCGCAGCGCATCATGCCGGCCGAGGCCCGGTTTTCTTCATGGCGGTCGATAAACACCACCTGCGCACCCATTTTTTCCATGGCCGAGAGCGCCTCGCGCAGCAGCCGCGTGCCCAAACCCTGGCCCGCCTGGTCGCGCCGCACCACGGCTTCGCTCACATAGCCCTGGGGCGTGCCGCGCAGGGGCACAGGCAGGTAGCGGTCAAAGTCGGTGCTCAGGCCAAAAGTTACCGCGCCCAGAAGGTGGCCGTCTTGCAGCGCCAGCACGCCGTGGGCGCGGCCTTGGGCAATGTCGTCCAAGTGTTCGCGGATGCCGTCTTCGGGCAGGTAGTTCCAGACATTGGCGCCGTGCTCAAAGATCAGCGCTTGCAATGCGGGCAGGTGCTCGGCACGTGCAGCAACAATCAAAAGGCTGCCCGCCGCCGCGCTCATCGGCGGGGCAGCTGCATCAGCACGAGCTGGCTGGCAGCGGCTGCCAGCACCAGCGCCAGGTAGCTGGCCATCTTGCCGTCGTTGCCAAAAAACCAGAGCCCGGCCGCCAAAACGCACAGGCCAACCCCTGAATTCACCAGCGCGGGCATCAGCAATGCGCTGCGCCGCGAGGCCTTTGGCAGCATCCACGGTGCCACCACTGCCGTGAAAACCCCTACAAATACGGCGGGCGCCGCAAAGTTGAATAGGTGGTTCATCAGGTCAAATAGGCCCATGGGTACTTTCGAAGAAGTAACAATTTTATAATCCGGTCGATATATGGCAGTCTGGGCACTAGGAATCAACCACACCACCGCACCGCTGGACCTGCGTGGCCGGTTTGCGTTCGCCTTGGACATGATCGAGCCGCACCTCCAGGGCCTGCGCGGCTCCATGCCGCAGGCGCCCGAAGCAGCCATTGTTTCCACCTGCAACCGCACCGAGATTTACTGCGCGGGCAACGAATCCCACCTCGAGCACACCCTGGCCTGGCTGGCGCAGTCGGGCGGCGTGTCGGTGCAGTCGCTGCGCTCGTACACCTACAGCCTGACCGACGACCAGGCAGCGCGCCACGCCTTTCGGGTAGCTAGCGGGCTTGATTCCATGGTGCTGGGTGAGCCGCAGATTCTGGGCCAGCTCAAAGACGCGGTGCGCGCCGCTGACGCCGCTGGCGCCTTGGGCAGCACGCTGTCGCAGCTGTTCCAGCGCTCGTTTGCCGTGGCCAAAGAGGTGCGCAGCTCGACCGAGATTGGCGCCCACTCCATCAGCATGGCCGCCGCCGCCGTGCGCTTGGCCGGCCAATTGTTTGAAGACCTGGCGCAGGTCAAGGTGCTGTTTGTAGGAGCAGGCGAAATGATCGACCTGTGCGCCACCCACTTTGCCGCCAAAAACCCCAAGACCATGACGATCGCCAACCGCACGCTCGAGCGCGGCGAAAAGCTGGCCGGGCGTTTTGGCGCCGACGTTATGCACCTGGCCGACCTGCCCGAGCGCCTGCACGAGTTTGACGCGGTCATCAGCTGCACCGCCAGCACCCTGCCCATCATTGGCCTGGGCGCGGTGGAACGGGCCCTGAAAAAACGCAAGCGCCGGCCCATGTTCATGGTCGATCTGGCCGTGCCCCGCGACATTGAGCCCGAGGTCAAACGCCTGGGCGACGTGTATTTGTACACGGTAGACGACCTGGCCGGCGCGGTACAAACCGCCCAGGCCAGTCGCCAGGCGGCCGTGGCGCAGGCCGAAGCCATTGTGGACGCGGGGGTGCAAAGCTTTATGCACTGGGTGGACCAGCGCAACAGCGTGCCGCTGATCCAGCAGCTCAATGCCCAGGCCGACGCTTGGCGCGCCATAGAGCTGGCACGCGCCCGCAAGGCGCTGGCCAAGGGCGAGGACCTGGACGTGGTGCTCGAGGCCCTGTCCAAAGGCCTGACCCAAAAAATGCTGCACGGCGCCTTTGCCGAACTGCATGGCGCCGACCCCAACTCGCGCCAGCGTGCCAGCCACGCCATCGAACACTTCTTTTTGCGCAAAGAGCGTTAGCGGCGCTGGCTCGCCGGGCGGCTTTGAGTCGCCATTTGCGCGGTTTTTGCCCTGCCCGCGCACGATTTACGCCTGCGCTTTACCCAGTTTGCGCCCCTGGCCACCCGATTTGCCGTACCCCCTACCCGACCATGAAACCTTTTTTACGCCAACAACTGGCCCGCTACGCCGACCGGCTCGGTGAGCTGGAGTTTTTGCTCTCGCGCGAAGACATCATGAAAGACATGCCGCAGTTTTTGGTGCTGTCACGCGAACACACCGAAGTGGCCGCCGTGGCAGTTCGCTGGGCGCGCTACCAAGCCCGTGAGGCAGATCTGGCTGCGGGCACCGACATGCTCAAAACCGCAGACGGTGACGCCGAAATGGCAGAAATGGCACAAGAAGAAATCGACAGCGCCAGCGCAGAACTTGCGCAGTTAGAGCTCGAGCTGCAGCGCATGCTGCTTCCCAAAGACCCGGACGACGCGCGCAACGCTTTTGTCGAAATCCGAGCAGGCACGGGCGGCGACGAATCCACTTTGTTTGCCGGCGATCTGGCGCGCATGTACACCCGCTACTGCGACGCCCAGGGCTGGAAAATCGAAATCATGAGCGAGTCGGGCAGCGAGCTAGGCGGCTACAAAGAAGTAGTGCTGCGGGTGGAAGGTCACAACGTCTATGGCGCGCTCAAGTTTGAGTCGGGCGGTCACCGCGTGCAGCGTGTACCGGTGACCGAAACCCAAGGCCGCATCCACACCAGCGCCTGCACCGTGGCAGTGCTGGCCGAACCTGACGAGCAAGAGGCCATCAAGATCAACCCCGCAGATTTGCGCATTGACCCCTACCGCGCCAGCGGCGCTGGCGGCCAGCACATCAACAAAACCGATTCAGCAGTGCGTATTACCCACTTGCCCACCGGCATCGTGGCCGAATGCCAGGACGGGCGCAGCCAGCACGGCAACAAAGCGCAAGCCCTGAAAGTGCTGACCGCCCGCATCCACGAGAAAGACCGCTCCGAGCGCGCCGCCAAAGACGCGGCCGAGCGCAAAGGCCTGATCGGCACCGGCGACCGCAGCGACCGCATCCGCACCTACAACTTTCCACAGGGCCGCTTTACCGACCACCGCATCAACCTCACCTTGTACAAGCTGCTGTCCATCATGGAAGGCGACCTGGGCGACGTGGTCGAAGCCCTGCAAGCCTATGAAGCAGCGCAGCAAATGGCAGCGCTGGAAGTGGGCCTGTCTTGACCCAGGGTGCGCCTGAAGCCGCCACCCTGGCAAGCGCCCTACGCCACGCCAGCGGCCTGGGCCTGGAGCGTCTGGACGCCCAAATGCTGCTGCTGCGCGCGCTAGGCCGCACCCCACACGACCGGGCTTGGCTGATGGCGCACGACAGCGACGCGCTGGACGCCGCCGCACACACCGGTTTTGAAGCCGCGCTGCAACGCCGCCTGCGCGGCGAGCCGCTGGCCTACATCACCGGGCACCAAGAGTTTTACGGGCTGGATTTGCAGGTAGACGAGCGCGTGCTGTGCCCACGCGCCGACACCGAAACATTGGTCGACTGGGCGCTAGAGCTTCTGGCCCCGCAAGCCCACGCGCTGGACCTGGGCACCGGCAGCGGCGCCATTGCCCTCGCAATAAAACACCAGCGGCCCGATGTGCAGATGCACGCGCGCGACTTCAGTACCGAAGCGCTGGCAGTGGCGCAGGCCAACGCGCAGCGCCTGGCACTGGAAGTGGCGTTTTCGCAAGGCTCCTGGCTTGAGGGCCTGAGTGGCCCGTTTGATGCCATCGTCTCCAACCCGCCCTACATCGCCGCCGCCGACCCGCACCTGCCCGCGCTGGCCCATGAGCCCTTGCAAGCCTTGGCCAGCGGTAACGATGGACTGGACGATTTGCGCGCCATCATCGAACAAGCCCCCGCCTGCCTCAAGCCTGGCGCTTGGCTGCTGCTGGAGCATGGCTATGACCAGGCGCAGGCGGTGCGTGCGCTGTTACTGAATGCCGGTTTTTTTGAAGTCCAGTCGCGTAAAGATCTTGCCGACATCGCACGCTGCAGTGGCGGGCGCTGGAAGGGTCACACCGCCAGTTAGGCTATGTCTGCATTGCAGGTGACCTTCTCAACGCGCCAAAAATCAGCTAGTCGCCTTGCGTTGCTTGAAGTTTCGGCACCATCCGTCTACCGGAACCACGCGCTTGAAGAACGAGCAATTTCCCGTCGGATCACCCGCTTTGCTGCTGTAGAGTTGGCATTCGCTACAGCGCTGCTCAAGCGTGTGGCGCGGATACTTGACTTTGTCCACGTTGGCCGTATTCAAACGAAAGCCCATCGATTTGGGATAGGCATCAGTCTCCTTGACAGCATCCGTTTCGCTCGATGCGTGTGCCTGGTGCGCAGTAGCTACGACGGAAGCGCCTACAAGTGTGTGCAGCATAAATACACGTCGATTGTTGCTGGGCATATTGAATTTCATTTCAGACTCCATGGTTATCAAAAGGTGGAAAGGTTTAGGAAATTAAAGCTTCATCTACGCGTGCTTCGCCCAGGTTGTCAGTCCAGGCCACGCGAATACGCTCCCCGGCACGCGCGCCAGAGAATCGAAAATTCAAGAGTGGGTCTTGCGCCACGGCAAAGCTCATGCGGGCAGAGAACACGGTGCGCTCTGCGACCGTGACCTTCATGCGGGTGATGAAGTGCGCGGGTTTGGTGTTCCCCGATTCGTCCTGCCGTAAGCCCGTCTCCATAGGATGCGGCATCAGGATCATCACGTCAGCGATGCCGTTTTGGACACGTGCGCGGATACGGATGGGCTTGGGCATGGCGAGAATACGAAAGGGGCGCGTCAGCCGCAACCACCAACGGTGACCTCGATCGCGCGCGACGTGGCAAACAGACCTTGCTCTGTGCGCACGGCAACATACACCGTGCCGCTATGCGCCAACCGGATACGGGTCGCTGCGAAGGCTTCGGTGCCATCGGGGAAGCTGAAACATGCTGCCAAGGGTTGAGGATTGCCGTCAACCAAGATCAGAATGTCCCGGGTGTTCCTCAACTGACTGCTAACGGTAATCGGCACAAGCGCTCCGTTTTCTGCAAGCTGAGGCAAGTCTAAAGTGATCTGTGTGCTGGTCTGGGGCATGCCACCAAGTGCAGCAATCGCCTCGCTAAAAGTACGTGCTGCAAACGCCCGTTCTAGGTCTGGCAGTGGCGCAACGTTTGAAGCATGGGCTGCGCCTGCGGCGCATGCTGCCGTCCATGCGCCGACTGATAGAAGCAATTGTCGGCGCCGTACACCAATTTCAGAACGCACTTGGAACTGTCCTCACATTGCATTGCGAACAAATCGCACATAAAAGCGCTCGTCCTTGAGGGCTGACATGACGCCCTCCGCGCCGAAGCTCAATACAAAGGCTCTATCCGCGGCCTGCCCACCCGGGCGGGGGGTGGATGTCCAGAATGCGGTCGGCTGTGTTCCGGGAAACACTATCAAGTTGGTGCGCGGATTCTTGCAGCCCCGATCGGTGATTGTCGCCAGGTCACGCAAGGTTGGTACTCGCCAATCGTTGAAGAAGGCCTCGCCATTGCTACTGATTTGATCCGCCTCACGCACTGCGGCTACCCAGTTGTAAGTCGCCGCTTCACCGGTGCATCGTGCATTCACCCATCGCTGTCCGCTGGGACACCGCATCCACATTAATTTTGAATCGACATCTGTTACCGTACCATCGCCGTTGTCCTGAAAGCGTGTCAGCGGTAGGGTTGAATCGGTAGCAACACATGTTTGCTGGACTGCAACACCTTGCGCCGCTACCGCACCCACCAGCGCGAGCTGGGACATCAGACCAAGAGTCCAATGCGCCCAGCCCACTAACTTAATACTCTCACTTGTCAAAGCCAATCCCAGTGCCCTTGACATTGAGGCCACGGGCGTTCTTCGGCTCGAAACCCGCTGTCTGGCGCGTTTGCAGGCCCGTTTGGATGGCAACTCCGCGGTGCAAATAGTAGGAATAGGATTCCAGCGCAACCATGTCGGAGCTGCTGACATCCATAGCCTTGCCAGCCTGTGGATTCTCGATGCACCAATTGATCATCTCGCGATAGGCCATGACTCTGTCAGCTTGGGGCATGTACTTCGGGAAGGTCTGTGGATTGGTAGCAGCCGCGTCAGGATGGCAGTTGGCGCAAGCCAAACCGTTGCTCGACATATCGGCCCGGGCGCCGTACCACATGTCATATCCACGCTTGGCGGACTGCGTCAACTTCTCATCCATCACCTTGAGTTCATCCTTGGTAAATGGCTCACGCGCCGTCACCAGTGTGGCTGTCGCCAGCACCGCTATGGCGACCAGGGGCGCAGCATAGCGCCGAAGAGATTTGGATTGAATATTCATATTCGTGTCTCCTTTTAGGCTTTGAAACCGTTCTTCATCTTCGCTGGCAGTGAGTCGGCAAAGGGCTGGTGTGTGACAAAAGAACCACCCTTTTGGTCCAGGTCAACGGCCGCGCTTCCCATACCGTCTGAGGTGTTAGAAGGATCGGCACGGTTTTGCTGGAACTCGGGGTATGGCAGCTTGACCGGCGGGTAGGGCCAGGGCCAAGAGGTGCTCATGGTGCCGATGGAGGTCATGTTGCCGATTTTGTTGTAGACGGTGTGGTGCACGTGGCCATGGAAGGCTGTCACGGCGGTGAACTTGCCCAAGATCTGGCGGATCTCCTTGGAATCCGAGACTTGGAAGTTCCACCGTGGGTAGTAGTCCCACAGCGGTGAATGGGTGAAGATAACGACGGGAGTTGCCGGGTCGACGTTGGCGACATCCTTTTTGAGCCAGTCGCGCTGCGCCTCGCCGCAGCCCCAAAGGCCAGGAACTGGGCTGTTCAAGGGCATGAACCAGTCGCGCCGCTGCTCGGGAGTCAGCTTTGCGGCGGTCCAGAAATCGGGCGTCAAAATCGCGTTCATACCAATGAAATGAACACCCTTGTGATCGAACGACCAGGTCTCTTTGCCGAAGTTCTCGCGCCAAGAAGCGCCCATGTCCAGGTACCAGTCGTGTTCGCCTGGAATGGAGACCAATTTGGTTTTGAGCGCCGAGAGGATGCGTTTGCCCTTCTCCATTTGGTCCCTCTCGCCATGGTGCGCTATGTCACCCATCGCAATAACGAAATCAGGCCGCTTGGCGAGTCCGTTGACTTGTGAAACCGCGTCTTCCAAGTTTTTGTCAAATACATGGTCTACGCCGCTGTAGAGGTGGGGGTCGCTAATGATCGCAAAGCGGAAGGGTTCGACCTTGCCTTGCGCAGCGCCGGCCACGCCGACCAGACCCAAATTGACGCCAATGGCCTGCGCCGTCAATGTGGTGAGTCCGGCCTTGCCGGTGAGGGCCAACATGGACCTTCTATTCATATTTTGTCTATCAGTCATCGAGACATCTCCGTAAGAGTGGTTGGGGAAGCATTTATGGCAGAACGGCCATGAGGGGGAACAAGGTTGCCGCCGGCTGGTCAAACACCAAAGCGGAACGCCCGCAGCGGATGATGGAAGGAAAAAAATCTGGGCCTCGGCAGGGGCGTGAGACGCGCCGGGCAAGCAGGGAAGAAAGTGTCACTCGACCTCCGGCAAAGCGCTGCAGCGAAGCGTCCGCAAAAGCGCGGTTCGCCGAGCCTTGGATTGAGGCATATTGAACCGCCCGTATCAGATACTTGCACATTCGTCCGACTGCTCCAGCGTCTTTGTTAATTGATGAGGGGAGGCCTTTATTTAACCCTCCACCCGCTCCGGATTAGGCCGAAGTATATGGAGGCAATTTGATAATGAGCAGTAAAATATTTTGGCAATGACGTTTGTTAAAACTAATATCAGATCATGCTTTCCAGGATCGCAACGCTAAAGCAACTCTACGCCTTTCACACCGTTGCAAGGCTGGGCAGCATTTCGAAGGCGGCCCAAGTGCTGTACCTCACACAGTCCGCCATTTCGATCCAAATTGGGTCTATAGAACAAGCGCTGGGCACTCCACTTTTCATGCGCACGGGTCGCGGCGTTCGCCTTACCGAAGCAGGCGCAATGCTGCGGGGCTACGCCGAGCGCGTCATTGCGCTTTGGGAGGAGATGGGCGAGAACATGGATGCCTACGTGGGCGCCTTTTCAGGAACCTTGCGCGTGGGTGCAGTTGCCACCACCGAATACTGGTTGCCCAGTCTGCTGGTGGCCTATGCCAACGAAAATCCCCAGGCCAAGGTCAAGCTGCATGTCGGCAATCGCGATGAAATTGTGCGAAGCCTGGAGTCACAGGAAATCGACGTTGCTGTGATGGGTGACCCGCCGGATAGTCTTAAGCCCACGGCGACGCGATTTGCAAAGAATTTGATGGGTTTTATGGCTGCCCCTGGACATCCGCTAATGGCAGAAAGTAACTTGACTATGGCCAGGCTTGCCAAAGAGCCCATGTTGGTGCGCGAACGCGGCTCCGGCTCGCGGGCCACGCTGACGCGGCTGTTCCGGGAAGCTGGCCATACCCCACGCATCGGCTCGGAGTTCGCCAGCAATGAAGCGATCAAGCAAATGTGCATGGCCGGATTTGGTCCGGCCTACCTGCCACTGCACACCTGCGTTCTGGAAATGAAAGCAGGCTTGATCACCCTGCTGCCGATGGAGGGTAACGTCATAGAGCGAGATTGGTTTGTCGCGCACTCGCCTGCGGTTAACCCCTTGCCTCAGATGGCTGTCGCGTTTGAGCGTTTTCTCACGCTGAACGGGCAGAAGAAGATCGATCAGTTGCTCGCGCTGCGCGAGGCATTGCCGGGCATGGCGCTGAGGCGAAAGAAGCGTGACCCGTAAGCCTTGTCCAACCCGGCGGCCATGCGCCCGAGGGGCGCACTTAGCCCAGGGTGTCAGCCCAGATGTTCTCAGCCCAAGCGAGCGCATACCGGGCCTCTAGCGGGTTAGCTGCAGCCGACACTCCGCCAGAGCCCGGAACAGTTTTGTACGTCCGCTCGGACGCATCGTATTGATGCACTGATGCGACATGGATAGCGTCCTGCGGCGTGACAAAGCTATAGCAAGTGTTCGTCACCACTGGCGTTGAATTCACCGGCTCACCTCTTAGCAGTTGTATGACGGCGGCGGCGGCAACCTTCGCATGCTGGTTGGCCATGTGGGCGGACTTGGGCATCAGCGGCGCGGAAAATGTTGCGTCACCCAGCACATGGATGCCCGGTGCTACTGTCGATTCCATCGTCAACCAATTCACTCCCACCCAACGCTGGTTTACCGTCACCAGACCGGCCTTGCGGGCGAGGTCACCAGCGCGCTGTGGCGGCACGACGTTCAGGACATCCGCCCTGACATCCTCAAACTCGAACCTGGCTAGGTTTCCATCAACTTCTTTGAGTTCGGCGTTGGGCCAGTATTCCAAGATGCCAGCGTGGTGCTGCGCAAATGCACGCTCAAAGAGCGCCTTTTTGGACTGAATCTCTGGATTGGCGTCGAGCACCAGCACTTTGCTTTTGGGCTTTGCCTGTCGGAAATAGCTGGCCACCAGACATGCCCGCTCATAGGGCCCGGGCGGGCAACGGTACGGCACTTTGGGAACCGTGATGGCGAAAACACCTCCATCGGGCATGGCCTCTAGCTGTCGGCGCAACGTCGCAGTCTGCGCGCCGGCATTCCAAGCGTGGACGACCTGGCCGCCTGCTAGGGCCGGCAAGAGGCCTGGCACTTGGTCGGAGATGAAGTCGATTCCCGGGGAAAGGATGAGTCGGTCATAGGGCAGCGTGCTGCCGTCAGCCAAGCGAACGCTGCGTCCTACTGCGTCAATGGCAATAACTTCGCCCTGCACGATCCTCACGCCCAGCGCCAACAAGCTATCGTAGGTGCGGGTGATATCACGCATCTGCCTGTACCCGCCAAGCACCAGGTTGGACATCGGGCAGGAGGTGAAGCTGGGATTGCGTTCAATCAGCGTGACATGGATATTGCCACCCCAAAGCCGCAGGTAGCGCGCCGATGTTGCACCGCCAAATCCGCCGCCTACGACTACCACCCGCCCGAGCAATATTTCTGAAGACCTGCTGGCACCGCTCGTGAGCACGCTTGCCGCGATTGCTGCACCCGTGCGCAGCAGATGACGACGACCTTGGTCCATGCTAAAAACTTCAGACTTCACAGCGAACCCTGGCTCATTGCTGAGCCTATTGCGCTGCGTAATAGGCGGCAATGAGACTGATTTGCTCTTCGCTAAAGCCCTTGGCGATCTGATGCATAACGGTTGCAGGCCGGGCACCACTCTTGAATTCGGCAAAGGCTTCAAGGAGTTGTTGCGCCCTCATGCCTGCAAGTGGCGCTATGTCGCCGCGCGCATGGCCATTGGTGCCATGGCAACTGGCACAGGTAGCGGCAAGGTTGCGCGCTAGGTGGGCATCCTGGGCCAGCGTTGCAAAGGACGAGAAAGCACCGGTAAGCAAGATGGCCGGTATACAAGCTCTCATCGTGTCATATCTTTTAGGCGAGAACGACAGCAAAGTGCCGTTAGCGCGTTTTCAAACACAGCGTGATTGGCCACTTACGCATTTGATGAGCGCGTTCAATAGCGGCCACTGACGAGGCTTTCTGGGGGTACCACTGGGTTTTGCACGTTGACCATGGGTGGGGAAACATATCCGTTATTGATTTGCGGACCACCCGCTCGCCAAAGCTCTTCGTAGTCCGCCTTCATGCTTTTCCCTAAGAGTGGCTTGAAGGTTCCTTTGTGGCAGGTAGCACACCCGACCTTGGGCCCATCGCCATGCTCGCCGAGGCGGTAATCAGGCAAGAGGCCTGCAACGGGCTGAAGGTAGGAGGTATTTAAATCACGCACCATACGCACCCCGAACCACGCGGTGGCCCTCTCTGGCTTGCTATCGGGCCAGCTGCCTAAGGCGCGCGTCGAATGGCAGTAGGTGCAATTTACCCCCAGCGATTTGGAAAAGTACATCATCATGGCATAGGTCGTTTCAGCCTTTTTGACCCCATTGTTCGGGTAAGGGTTCGTACCCGCCAGCGCTACGGTGCCCTGCACACGGATGTCGTTATCGTCAATCAGGTATCGGGTCAGTGGATCGTAGGGCAGGGATGAGTTCGCGATATTGGCCACTCCTGGCTTGCCTTGGTAGTCTTTATTGCCAAGGATCGGAGGTGGTAGATCTGATTTGGCGGTGGTGTACCAATCTCCCGACGGTACGGGCTGGCCGCGATGACAGGTCCAGCAAGTGACCCCGGTTTCACCGACAT
The DNA here is from genome assembly GCA_945898115.1 of Comamonas sp. lk. Classification (GTDB taxonomy): domain Bacteria; phylum Pseudomonadota; class Gammaproteobacteria; order Burkholderiales; family Burkholderiaceae_C; genus Allorhodoferax. Next base: position 1,893 of record CAMDHS010000044.1, on the reverse strand, counting down.
GGGGCTTCCATTCTGTGTTGATGCGACGGGTCATTTGCAGCATCTTGCGTGCAACCATTTTGGTGTACTTCTCATCGGAAGCCATATTTTCCGTGTTGTGGCAATACTCACATCCCTGTTCGGGGGCAACCCAGGTTGATAGCGCCCCCATGAGCCTTGAAAACTCCAGAACCGTCAGGTCGTTGAGCACCTGAACGTTCTCATACTCCTCACTTACCTTTGGCAGATCAGGATCAGGCGGGTCAATCGGTTCGGCCTCGGGTATGGAATTCAGTTGAAGGCTGGCCGGAATGGCATTGGGTTGGTAGAGCACAAACTGGCCTGTTCCGCGGTAGCCCGTTTGCACACTGATGGTGTGATTTTGGTAGGCAAAGAACAATATCAGGACCGTTGCCATAGCAACTAAAAATGTGACGAACATCTTAATCATGACATTAACTCCTAATTAGCTCAATATTTCAGAAAAACTACCCAAAAGACCTATAACAAAATACGGGTTAAAGCACATTTTTGCCATGCCGACGCAAACCAAGGTGCAAACAGCAGAACCTCGCCACTGACATCCCAAAGGCGTTGGTCATTGCGTCTTGCATCTGTAGCCGGACCGGCCATGCGCCCAATCATGCGACCCAGAAACCCTTGGCCAACAATGAAATCGGGTTGCCGGGTGCCCGGCGCGCTGTGTCCTCGGTAGGCGGTGGTTGCCAATGCCAACAATACGCTGCGCTCGCCCCAAGACTCTTCGGGCAGCCACAGAGGGCTCAGTGCCAGGGCCCTAGGCTGTTGGAAAAAAGTTGCATTTACTTGCATAGGTGCATGTTTGCATTGACATAAATCATTGTCAATAAATATTGACACAAAAAGTAAAAATGGAGGGTAAACCCTGATATTTATAGCCGATCAGGCCTCGCGTTTATAGGGGCGTGGGGACGGGAGCGGCCTCTAGTGCAGCCCGAATCCGGGCTTGGCCATGAGGGTGTGCTTTGTTTCAGCGACCCTGCCCGTGGTGCCGCAGTGGCCTATGCCATGGGCTATGGTGCTCGCCAAGTGGCGCCGCGATCAAGCCAGACATCGGTGCGAGCTACTGCGCTGCGTTGGCTGCAGCGCTTCAGGTTCAAAGCCCGTCTGGTCGGTTAGCCGCCGCAGTACCCAGGCCGTTTGGTTCAAGCCACGCCTCTGGCCTTGCCTCGCCTGTGTCCATCTAGGAATATTCCCGCGCTATCTGCGGATGGCGTCCGTTTTTTTTGAGGGCATTGAGTTGATGCTATTACCCGTTAGGGCAAGGCCTGCCCAATAGCTCTAAGGCTTCACAACCTCGCGAATATCTATGCGTAAGTCTTTCACGCCCAAAGCGACCGGGGCTGACTGGCCTTGCAAATCACCGGGCTGGGCGATGGCGTTGCCGCTTTTGCTGATCCGCGCGCTGATGACCACTTGCGTGGCGCCAGACAGGCGTGCTTGCGGCGACATGGATTTGCTGTCATCCAGGGTGAACTTGTAGGGCAGGTCTTTGACTTGCTTGCGCTCGGCGGCCAGTGGCATGCGGCCATTGGGAGCCTCTTTGGCAAATATAAATACGGTGTCTTCAGGGTTGGCCAGCGCGCGCAGTTCGGGCGACAAAATGACCGTGCCGCTCACCGAAGGCCCACTGGCGGCGGCAGGTTCGGCAGCACCATTGGCCTGCGGCTTGGTTTGCGGGGCCAGGGGCGCTGCCTGTGCAGGCAGGCCTGCAAGCTCGCGCGCTTCTCGCAAGCTGGAGGATAGGCGCTGCACCAGCGAATTGTCGGGCGGGCTGATCGCTTCGATACGGCCCCAGTATTTCGCGGCCAGCGCGAAATCTTTGCGTAAAAAGGCGTCCGTTCCCGCCAGTGCGAGACCTTTTATATTGTCCGG
>CAMDHS010000043.1 GCA_945898115.1 Comamonas sp. lk | reverse complement strand
CGCATCCACCAGAGCAAGCCGCCAAGATTGGCCCACACGCACAGCAAAGTAGACCAAGCGCAGCCCAGGCCGCCCTGTGGCGCAAAGCCCCAGTGGCCAAACACCAGCACCCAACTCAGCAATATATTGATCAGCAACACGCCCAGGGCCACCGCCATCATGGGCTTGGTCTGGCCGATGCTGGCGCTGTAGCCGTAAAGCACGCGGTAGGCGGCAAAGGCCGGCAGCGCAAAACTGGTGATTTGCACAAATCCCACAGCTACCTGGTGCGTGGCAGGCTCAAGCGCCATCGCGTCAAAAATCAGGGTGCTGGCTTGCAACACCCCCGTGGCCAAGAGACCTATAAACAGGCCTTTCCACAGCGCTTGGCGCACCAGGTGCGGAATTTGGTCGAGTTCTTGGGCCCCCATGTGGTGGGCCACCAGCGGGTTGACCGACATCATGACGCCCATAAGCGTAATGATGACCATGTTCCACACCGAAATGCCCAGCGACACGCCGGCCAGGTCTTGCGCCGAGGCGTGGCCGGCCATGGCCAGCTGCGCCACCGACATGCCGATATTGGCCAGCTGCCCCACCATGATGGGCCAGGCCAGCAGCCACAGCGCCCGGATTTCGGCGCGCACCGGCGCGGCGTTGGGGGCAGGAGCGGGGCGCGCGGGAAGGATGGGCATGCAGGCCGGATTCTACGGTTGGGGTGCGAGTGAATGCCCTGAGCCAAGGCTGGATCTGAGGGAAGAGGCCTCGATCAACGCGAGCCGCGCGAGGCCATCGGCTGGAAAGTGGGCTGTTTTCGGGCGGGTTTTCGTTGGGAAAGTTCAGGAAAGCGTCTTTTAAATAAATAATCTAAATTAATATATTTATTTGAAGTATTTTAATAAAAATATATTTTTTCAGCTTTTACTTGAAAAAATCTATATTTTCAATAGAATGGGTTTCATCGCATTACTTTTGAGCGTTACATCGGTGACTTTGCAGCGAAATATTTTGAAGTGTCCGATGGACGATTTCAATCGCATAAATAAAAGCCTCGAGGTATTTATTACCACCTAAATTTTTAAGCGATTATCAAACTGGCATTCATATTCCAAAAACTCAAAGGTCAGCCTTGGATTTTATATTCCAGATTCCTTTGGTACCAAATAATAAATCCTACAGGCCAACAACCTGTATGAATAAAAAAATGATCTTGGATACGCGCTCAATCAATACAAGATTACTGAAATTTCGGGTGCTAATTCATCGGTACCTTGGAATTAACTCTTCGTTGATACCGTTTGACATCCTGTTGCTGGTCAAGATCCATGACGGCGTGCAGGATGTGACGATCAAATCCTTGCTGGCCGGGTTGTCGCACTCCCAGACGGGGGTGCGCTACCACCTTAAGCGCCTGATTGCCGAAGACTGGTTGGTGCTGCACAAGGGCGAGGTCGACAAGCGCAATACCTTTGTGACCCTGACCGCCTGCGCGCGTCGGGCGCTGGAACGTGCCGAAGAACAGGCTGCCCTTGAATACAACGAGCCAATGCAACTAGCCGACCTGGAATACCCGTTCCCATCAGTGCGGACTTAGGCAGAGGGCGATACCCGCGTTGACAAGGTTGCAGACGTCTGAGTTCGAATGCGTGGCCTTTCGGTGCTGATGCGCCGCCTTTAACGCCCGCGCAAAAACAATTTGTCCAGATCCGCCACAGACACCGTGCGCCAGGTGGGGCGGCCGTGGTTGCACTGGTCGCTGCGCTCGGTTTGCTCCATTTGGCGCAGCAGCGCGTTCATTTCATCGAGGTTCAGGCGCCGGTTGGCGCGCACCGCGCCGTGGCAGGCCATGGTGGCCAGCAGCTCGTTGTGGGCGCGCTGCACTACGGTGCTGGCGTCCACCTGTTCGAGTTCGGCCAGCACGCTGCGTGCCAGCTCAACGGCGTCGCCTTGCGCCAGCGTGGTGGGCACGGCGCGCACCGCCAGCGTGCGTGGCGAAAAAGCGCTGATTTCTAGTCCCAGCGTTTGCAGGGTTTCGGCGTGGGCCTCTGCCGTAGCGGCCTCGGCGTCGGTGCAGGCAAATGTGGCGGGTATCAGCAAGGGCTGGCTGGTCAGGCGGCGGGTGTTTTGGCCGTCTTCAGCGCTCGCCCATTGGTTTTTGAGCCGCTCGTAGACGATGCGCTCGTGGGCGGCGTGCATGTCCACCACCACCAGGCCCTGGGCGTTTTCGGCCAAGATATAAATGCCTTGCAGCTGCGCTAACGCGCGGCCCAGCGGCCAGTCGCCCTGGGGCAGGGGGGCGGCGGGGCTGGCAGCAAGGGTGCTTTTTGCTGCCTCCGCCGTTGGCGCCAAAGCACTTAGGGGCGACTGCCACAGCGCGGCCACATCGCTCACTCGGTGGCCGGGCAGCGCCTCTTGCACATGGAAGGCCATCGGGCTTTGGCTGGAATACAGGGCGCTGGCGGGCTGTGCCTGCGTGGGCTGCAGCGCGTTGGTCCAGCGCGGGGCAAAGGCGCTGGGCTCATCGGCCTTGTCATCACTTTGGCTGCCAGGGTTGCCGCCTTGCGCCTGCGCACGTGGCGCGGCCAGTGCGTCTTCGGTGGCGTGGCGCACGGCCTGGTGCACTTCGCGGCTGTCACGAAAGCGCACTTCGATCTTGGTGGGGTGCACATTCACGTCCACCCGCGTCGGGTCCATGTCCAAGTACAGCGCATAGATGGGCTGGCGCTGGCCGTGCAGCACGTCTTCATAGGCGCTGCGGGCGGCGTGGCTGAGTACCTTGTCGCGCACAAAGCGGCCGTTTACATAGCAAAACTGCTGGTCGGGCCGGGCGCGGGCGGCGTCGGGAATGCCTACGCGGCCCCACACCCGCACCTGGCGGCCAGAAGCGCCCGAGCCGTCGGGCCGTTCGTTGGGGCTGCGCCAGTCCACGGCAATGGATCGCGCCAAAAAGTCGACGCCCAGCACGTCGGCCAGGCGCCGGTCCAGCGCGGCGAGCTGCTGCGCGCGCAGGGCGGTGCTGGTTTCGGCGTCTGCTTGCAGCGCAGAAAAGTCCAGGTCGGTGCCGCAGGCGCGCCACTGCTCAATTACCTTGCCTTCGTGCCAGATGGCAAAGCCCACGTCCGGGCGGGCCAGGGCGTGGCGGCGTACCGCTTCGATGCAATGCGCCAGCTCGGTGGCATCGGTTTTGAGAAATTTGCGGCGCGCCGGGGTGCTGTAAAACAGCTCTTTCACCTCAACCGTGGTGCCCTGGGCGCGCGCCACCGGGCGCAGTTCGCCGGTGCGGCCATCGAGTAAAAAGGCCTCGGTCTGGCCGCTGGCGCGCGACAAAATGGCGCAGTCGGCAATCGAATTGATGGCGGCCAAGGCTTCGCCGCGAAAGCCCATGGTGGCCACCGACTCCAAGTCGTGCAAATTGCCAATCTTGCTAGTGGCATGGCGCTTAAAAGCAATCGGCAACTCGCCCGGCAAGATGCCCATGCCGTCGTCCTCCACGGCAATCAGGCGCACGCCGCCGGCCAGCAAGCGCACCGTCACATGGCGTGCGCCGGCGTCCAGCGCGTTGTCCACCAGTTCGCGCACCACCGATGCGGGCCGCTCCACCACTTCGCCTGCGGCAATCTGGCTGATCAGCGTGTCGGGCAGTTCACGGATGGGGCGGCGGGGAGGCAGGGTGGGGGCGTTCACGCTGGCATTCTAGGACGCGCCCCGGCCGCAAACCGCGCCCGCGCTGCGCCGTAGCGCTAGGGCGCAAAATGGCCCCCATGAAAGCACCCCCCAGACTCCAGGCCCTTGTTGATGAAGGCCTGATCGACACCGTGGTGCGCCAGCTCATGAGCGGCAAAGAGGCCATGGTGTTTGTGGTGCGCTGCGGTGAAGAAACCCGCTGCGCCAAGATTTACAAAGAAGCCACCAACCGCAGCTTTCGCCAGGCGGTGGACTACACCGAAAACCGCAAAGTCAAAAACTCGCGCCAGGGCCGTGCCATGGCCAAGGGCAGCAAGTTTGGCCGCCAAGCGCAAGAGGCGGCCTGGCAAAGCGCCGAGGTAGACGCGCTGTACCGCCTGGCCGCCGCCGGCGTGCGCGTGCCCCAGCCCTACAACTTCTTCGAGGGCGTGCTGCTGATGGAGCTGGTGACCGATGCCCACGGCGACGCCGCCCCGCGCCTGAACGACGTGGCCTTTGCGCCCGAGCAGGCGCTGGCCCACCACGCCACGCTGATTGCCGAAGTGGTGCGCATTCTGTGCGCAGGCGTGGTGCATGGCGATTTGTCGGAATTCAACATCTTGCTGGCGCACGTGAATGGGGTGGACACGCCGGTGATCATCGACCTGCCGCAGGCGGTGGACGCGGCGGGCAACAACCACGCCCAGCGCATGCTGCTGCGCGATGTGCAAAATTTGCGCGACTTCTTTGGCCAGTTCGCCCCGGCGCTCTTGGCCACCGACTTTGGCCCCGAGATCTGGAACCTGTACCAAGCGGGCCTGCTCACCAACGACACGCTCTTGGCCGGCCAGTTTGCGCATTCCACTGCAGCGGTGGACGTGGGTGGCGTGCTGCGCGAGATTGACGACGCGCGTGCTGAAGACGCGGCGCGCCGTTTGCGCATGGCCGCGCCGGTTTAGCTGGTTTAGCGCTTGTAGCCTGCCTCGCGCTGCGCGCGCACCGCAAGGACAAACACAGTGTCGATGGCGGGTACGTAGCGGTAAAGCGCCGCATAGCCCCGGCTGCCGCGCCCGATGACCAGCTCCCGGGCGCCGCCCGGGAAGGGGCGGCCGATCAAGGGGCTGTGCGACAGGATGTCGATGGCGTCCACGATTTCACCCACCCGCTGCGGTGCGCTGCTGGCGTCGAATTGCGCGAGGTGGTCAAAAAACCGGTCGAAGTCGTCCAGGACTTCCGGCGCCAGCGCAACACGACTCATTTTTTGTCGCTTGAAGGGGTAAAGGTGCCCGCCTGTGGCCTGGGTGCAGCGCCAGATGCGGCGCGCTGGCGCAAATAGGCTTTGGTCTCGTCCCATCCGACCGTTTGCTGGGTGGCCAGCAGGGTGCCCCAGCGCGCGTCGGCCAGCTCCTGCAAGGCCTGGTCATGCTCGGACTGGCCCACGGTTTGCGCAATCGCGTCAAGAATGAAGCCGTGCGCTGTCTTGCCCGCGCGCGCTGCCGCCTCGGCCATGCGCGCTTTGAGGTCGTCGTCCATGCGAATCGTGGTGGTGGACATGGTTGTTTCCCAAAAAATTTGATCGTAGCACTTTTGTGCTACACCCACAGGCCGCAGCCCTTACAGCAACTGCCGCTTGATCTTCTTGTCCCAGGTGCGCACCAAGATCTGCTTGTCGCCCTCGTAGGCTTCTAGCCGGCCAGTGATGTGCCAGTGGGTGGCGGTAGCGCTCATGGCGGAATAGGTTTCGGTGCGGGTGACCCAGTCGCCGCGCGCGGTTTCCATGGACCAGTGGCATTCTTGGCGGGCAGAGAGCGGATCGTTGGGCAAGATGCGGTAGCTCTCGCGGCCCCGGCCCCAGGTGGTCAGGCCGTGCTCGGTGCTGGTGCTGCGGCCAAAGTCGTCCTCAATCGTCATGCGCCGCTCGCCCGTGGCTTGGTTGATGGTGACTTCGCGCTTGTTCCAGGGCTTGTCTATGGTTTTGAGCTTGACGGCAGGCGCGCCTTCGGCCGGGGCGAACACCGGGGCTTTTTCGCCCCGCACTTTGGGTCGGGTGGGAATGTCGATAAAGCTCTTGCCCGTGTGCACCGTCAGTTGCACTGGCTTGGGCGCGGGCCAGATCAGCGGCCAGTAGCTGGTGGACAGCGACACGCGCAGGCGGTGGCCTTTAGGCACGTGGCAGGCGGTGTCGTCGAGCTGGATTTGTACCGTGTAGCGTTTGCCGGGCTCCAGCGCTTTAGGGTGTTCATGGCTGGCGCTGCCGTGAAGGTGCGTGAGGTTGGCCACGGCGTAGCTCAGGCGCGAGACGCTGCCGTTGGGCCAGATGCTGTTCAGGCGCACGGCCACATGCGCCACCGGCTGGTCTACGCTGAACTGCAGTGTGAGCACCGGGGCGCCCACCAGGTCAAAGCCGGTTTTGAGGGCGTCGGCGTCAAATGTGAGCGAGCCCGCGTCGTCCTGGCGCTGGTCGCCAGGAAACTCGGGGCCCATCCAGATGATGCAGTATTCGCCGCTGTCCGCGCCCGTGTGCTGGGGCGAGCAGATGGTCTGTTTGCCTGCGCGCGTGGCCTCGGGCGCCAGGCCTGCGCTATTGAGGTAGTGGCGCTGGACCGTGTTGCGGTCGCTGGGCCACACCTGGTCGCTCACCCAGCGCCCGGGGATGTGGCTGATGCTTGCGCCGGGTGGTTGCAAGTCCATCACATAGGTGCGAAACGCGGGGTCGTGTTCCACGCCGGTGGGCGCGTCTTTGAGGTAACGGTCCCACCAGCGCAGCGCTTCTTGCAAAAAGCCAATCTTCGGCTCGGGCACGGCAAAGTGCGGGTATTTGTGCGCCCAGGGGCCAATAATGCCTTTGACCGGCGCCTTAATGCTGCCCACCAGACGCGGCACGGCGTTGGTATATGCGTCGTTCCAGCCGCCCACGGCCAGCACGGCGGCTTTGATGGCGCCAATGTCTTCGCACACCGAGCCGCGTTTCCAGTAGGCGTCGCGGTGCGGGTGCTGGAGCCAGTCGATGGCCAGCAGGGGCTCGGCCTCCAGGCGCTCTAGCCACATGGCGCGCCATTGGTCGCCCACCAAAGCCGGGTCTGGCGGACGTGACGAGTAGCCGAACATGGTGGCCGACCAGCCCAGGTTTTCACCCAGCAGGCAGCCGCCCTTGAAGTGGATGTCGTCGCTGTAGCGGTCGTCGGTGGAGCACAGGGTGATTACCGCGTCCAGGCCCTTGGGCTGGCGCGCGGCCACTTGCAGGCCGTTAAAGCCGCCCCACGAAATACCCATCATGCCCACGCGAGCGGTGCTCCAGGGCTGGGCGACCAGCCAGGCGATTACGTCGTCGGCGTCTTTGAGTTCTTGCTCGCTGTATTCATCGAGCATCAGGCCGTCGGAGTCGCCGTTGCCGCGCATGTCTACCCGCACGCAGGCGTAGCCGTGGCCGGCCAGGTAGGGGTGGGTCAGCGCATCGCGCACCACGGTGCCGTCGCGTTTGCGGTAGGGCAGGTATTCCAGAATCACGGGCACCGGGTTTTTGGCGGCGTCGGTGGGCATCCAGACGCGGGCGGCGAGCTGGGTGCCGTCGGGCAGGGGGATGAAGAGGTTGGGCGTCTCTTTGACTTTGCGGGGGAAGGATTTCACAGTTTTCATGGGAACCTCGAAGCCAGTGGTGAATGGGGTGCAGTCCTTGCCGGGATACTATTGGCCTTTGCGGCCGGCGGGTCAGCGCGCTGGGCGGCATGGTAAACCCAATTTCCGCAGCACCTGCGCGCCGCACCGCCCTAGCACCGGCTTGTTAACGCGCTGCTTTTTTTCATGAACACCTGCTTGTCCCGTCGTTTTTTTCGCAGCCTGTGGCGCTCTTTGCAGTGCGCGCTGTGGTTTGCGCCCCTGGCGCTTAGCGCCCATGTGGTGGAAACCGGCCACGCCACCGTGAGCCTGTCGGGCAAGCAAGTTTTTGTGGCGATTTCCATACCGGTGGCGGCATTTGTCGGCGCTGACGACAACGCCGACGGCCTGCTGGACCGGTCAGAAATCCTGGCCCATCAGGCCGCGTTGATCGCGCAGGTGCAAAGCGGCGTGGGTTTGGAGGGCGATGGGCGCAAGGCGGTGTGGAGCCAGATGGTGCTGACCCCGGCGCAGGCGCCTGTGGCCACCTCTGCTGGAGTGGCGGCAGCGGCGGCTCCCCCACAGTTGCTGGTCGTGGCCGCCGCCACCTGGGACGACACGCCTTTGGTGGTGATCCTGGACTATGGCTTGTGGAGCCGTACGCCTTTGGCCGTGATAGGAGCGCCCGGGCCGGTGGTGGAAACACTCAAGGTCAAGGTGTCACGCACCCAAGACGGCAAAACGCTGGCTGAAGAAGTTGGCCTCTTGTCGCCCCGCCAATCACGGTTTGAGTTTTTTGCCCCGGTGCAGCGCCATGTGGCCAATTTTGCACACCACGGTTTTGACCATATCTTGGGCGGCGCGGACCATATCGTTTTTTTGGTGGCGCTTTTGGCCAGTGGCATCGGCCTGCGGCGCTGGGCGGCTTTGCTCACCGCATTTACCGTGGCGCATGGCGTGACTTTCGGTCTGGCTTCTATGGGCTGGGTCAGCGTGTCTGCCGCCTTGGTAGAACCCGCCATCGCCGCGTCCATCGTGCTGGTGTCTGCCTTGCACTTGTTGCGCATGCGGGTGGTACTGAAGTGGGAGCTGCTGTTGGTGTTTGTGTTGGGGTTGGTGCACGGCCTGGGGTTTGCGTCTGCGATGCGCGAAGAGGGCGCCAGTCAGCTCATTGCCCTGAGCCCCTACCCGGTGTGGAGCATTGTGGGCTTTAACCTGGGCATTGAGGTCGGGCAATGTGCGGTGGCGCTTGCTTTGTATGGGCTGGTGCTGGTGCTGCGCCGCCTGTTTGTGGGCCACGGCGACGCTGTCTGGCAGCGCGCGGCCGGCGTCTTGTCTTTGGTCGTAGGTGCTTTTTGGCTGGTGGAGCGCGTCGTTTAGGGCGGCCGCGCTCCATGCCCGGTCAATGTACGAAGTGGACTCGCAGGCACAGTTGGTAGCCCACGCCCCACACGGATTTGATGGCGGGCTCAGAACCCTCGACCTGCACGGCTTTGAATTTTTTGCGCAAGCGCGCCACCAGCTCCTCGAGCGAGTGTTTGCTAATGGCGTGGTCTGAACCTTCTTTGCCAAACAGGTCGCACAGCACGCCAGAGTCCAGGGTGTTGTCCTTGGCTTGCATCAGGCCTACCAAAAGGGTTTTTTCCCGGCTGGTGATCTGCAGCTTTTGCTCGGGCAAGGGTCCTTGAAGCGTGCGGTCGCGCAGGCTCAAGGACCAACTTGCGGTGGAACTGGTTTTCTTCAGGCGCCGCCCCAGGCCCTCAATCACCAGCACCAGCTCGTCGGGGGAGACCGGCTTGGTGAGGTAAAAGTCGGCGCCACCTTGGCGGTAGCCGGCAATGCGGTCCACCAGGGAGGTGCGCCCGGTGCAAATCACGATGCCGGCTTGGGGCAAAGATTCGCGCAGGCGCTTGCACAGGCTCAGGCCGCTTTCGCCGGGCAGGTTCAGGTCGATCAAGAAAACGTCGATCACCTCGTGCGCCGTCAAATCGTCCAGCCCGGCGGCACTGTTGGCGGCATGTACCACCATGCCGTGGGCGCGCAGGTGAATCTCGATTTCCTGGCGCAGCAGGGCGTCGTCTTCCACCACGGCCACGGACAGGCTTTGGACGGACTTTTGCAATTCTGGCGACATAGAAAATAGTCAGGACGGAATGTGAAGTTCAAAAATGGCCCAGCCATTCTCAAAGCGGTAATGTACTGTGGCGCCGATGAGGTCTGCGGCAACCCGCACCAAACTAAGACCAATACCAATGCCTGGCAAGCCCACCACGTTGGGGTGGCGGTAATACCGCTCAAACAGCCGTTCGGCGTCCGGGGCATTTTCTGGGGCCACGCGATTGCATATTTCCAGATGAAGCAGCGCAGGAGCCAGGACGCCGTTTTCAGTGCTTTTTGGAGAAGGGGTAATCGGAGCGCTGGATCGGACAAAGACCAAAATATCGCCGGGCGCCGAGTATTTTTCAGCGTTGCTTATTAGGTTTTCTAGAATCTGCAAGATTAAACGCCGGTCGGTGTGGAAAGTTGCACCTTCGTCAATATGCAGCCTAAACCTCTCGAACCCTGGGCGATCCTGAATAATTTCGCCAATCAAACGAGCGGCTGGTATGTTCACAAACTCAATCACCGGCGTATTTTCTTCGAGCTTGATGGACGAGGCGACGTGCTCAATGATGGTGTCCATCCGGTTTACTGATGCGTCAATATTTTTGATTCTTTGCAGCGAGTCGGGGTTTGCGCCTACGTCGCGCTTAAGCGAGGCCAGCGCAAAGCGCATGGTGCCAAGCGGGGTTTTGAGTTCGTGGGTTAGGACGTCGATCAGGGTGTTGCGCTCGTTCAATATCTCACGCTGCGCCTTGGCCTGCAAGGCCTCGATACGTAGGGCTTGGACTTCGCGCAAGGCCAGCAATTTTTTGCCAGCCTGTTCGCTGTTGACATACAGCAGAATGAAGATGCCCACAACCACCCCATTGAGGCGCCAGTCGGCTAAATTCTGCAAGGCCCCTGAAATAGGGTTGAAGTACAGCAGGTCAAATGCGACCAGCGAACCTAAAGTAAGTGCTGCCAAGTAGCAGCCATAGGCCGCGTAAATAATTCTCCTGAGGGTCCGGGTGTTGCCGCTGGTGTGCATGGCTCCATAGAGTTGCACCAGCGGATTCAAGCCCAGCACCAGGTAATTCAAGGTCAATCCCAGGTGCGCGTATCCGACCGCTATCAATAACGCGTTTGTGGCGCACCACCACAACAAGAAATAAATCAGTATTCGATAGGTCCGCGGTGGCTGGTAGGCGGCAATTGCGGCCCAGCCCAGTAGCACCATGGCGAACACCCGCGCAACTTGAATCAGACTGCCAAAAGTTTCAATGGTTGGCGGGGAGATTGCTGAAAATCTTGCAGCCAGCATTCCCGTACTGGCGTAAATCAGCAGCACCACCGATGCCTGGTACCAGCAGTAAAAATGCAGCAGCCGACTGCGTTGCGTCACAAACAACAACAAACCCAGCAGCAACAGACCGCTGGACAGCGCCAAGGCCGCGCTGGTGCGGGCCACGCGCGGCGCCACAGCCAGGGCAAGCGTGTCTTGAAGTGTCAACTCGGACTCGATCAAACGCATGCCCTGGGTCTGCACTTTCAAGTACACCGTGCTGGGCACTTGGCCATCCGTGTAGAGGGAAAAACAGTGCAGGTCATCCGGGCATTTGCCCATGCTTCTGGGTTGGCGGTCGCCGGCCCGACGGATATGCCAACTTCCGCCATAGTTTTCATACAGGTCGATCTGGTCGAGCATGTACGGACCCACGCGAAGGATGAATGGGTTGCCCGCATCCGCCACGGCGCGCTTGCCTGAGGGGTCGTTGTGTTGGATGCGAAACCGTATCCAGGTTGCGCCTTGCTGCAGGCCCAGCCGCAGGTCGCCCCGAAAAGGTGCGAATTCGGCCTGGGAAATGGCGTCTATCGAAGTTTGGTTCTGCCCGTCGTGCAGGTAGGCGCGCTCGATGTCATAGCCCGGCACCGACGCCCACGCCAGGGGCTGGATCAAAAGCAAGAACAGGAAAACAAGCTTTTTCATCAAATGCGTATAAAACTACAAGGTAGGTTCGAATTTCGATTGCCGCGTTGCGGACGCCACCTTCCCTTTGTGGCACACCCGCGTCCGTTTTTCTACATGCAGGAATATCTCAAAAAAATTAAAATTAGCGTGTTACGCTTAGAGAAATATTAAAATCGTTGTAAAAGAAGCCACCACTTAACGCTTCCCTTCCGCCGAAGTCTAGCCTGCCGCTGGGCTGGCCTAGCGTGCGCGGGGTACACCACTCGGACCAAACATGTCAATAATTCGTGAATTTCGTTTTCTGCGCGCAGTGGCAAGCTTGGCTTTGTTAGTGGCAGCAAGCATTGCACCCCACATCACGCAGGCCGCCACTACTGCGCCTGGCGCGCCCACCATTGGCAAGGCCACAGGCGGCAGCGCCCAAGCCAGTTTGTTGTTTACGGCGCCGAGTTCCACGGGCGGCGCGGCCATCACGGGCTACACCGCGTCCTGCGTCACTGGCACCACGACCAAGACCACGGTGACCGGAACTGGCACGTCGAGCCCGCTCGTGGTCAAGTTGCTGACCAACGGGTCGGCTTACGTTTGCAGCGTCAAAGCAGTCAACTCAGTGGGATCTAGCCGCGCTTCGGCCGGCGTGGTTGTGACCCCGGCGGGGGTGCCCGGGGCCCCGACCATCGGGTTGGCAACATCTGCAAATGCGCGCGCCAGCATCAAATTTGTCGCACCAAGTTCTACCGGCGGCAAGGCGATTACTGGCTATACCGCGTCTTGTGTGATTGGCACGGCCGCAGCACTCACTGCGTCTGGCACCAGCAGCCCGATCAACGTGACCGGACTGAGCAATGGATCGACCTACCTGTGCAGCGTGGCCGCCAAAAACAGCATGGGAACCGGTGCGTCTTCCGGCACGGTCAGTGTGGCGCTCGCGGCCGTGACAGCCAAACCCGGCACGCCGGTGGTGTCTGGGCTGACGGCGGGTACCGCGCAAATTTCGGTGGCGTTTACCGCAGGCAGCGGCGGCACGGCTAGCAGCTACACGGCCACCTGTTCTTCCACCTCGGCGTCCAAGACCACGTCCGGCAGCAGCAGCCCGCTGGTAGTGACCGGCTTGACCGGCGGCACTAGCCACAGCTGCACCGTTAAGGCGACCAATACCTCGGGTACCAGCGCGGTATCCAACACCTTATCCACAACCCCGACGGCCGTGGTCGTGGCAGTGACGTATTCCACGCCTGCCAACTTTGCGTCGGTGGTGGCGACAAGCTATACCCCGACTACCACCTTGACGGCTACCACCACCGTTACCAACCGGGGTTATTACATGATCTCGGACGCTGCAACGGCGAGTACCTCTTCGAACTATGCCTCTATCGGTTCGACCTACAGCGCGACGACTGGTTACACATTGACATCTGGCACGCTGTCCACAACTGCCACCTACAACGATTACCTGCGCAAGACGCTGCAATTGGTGGCAGTGATAGAGGGCGGCATTACGTATTACCGCTTTGACTCGTATCTGCATCCGAATAACTCCATCGACGTCGCATCTTCGACCTCTACGGCATTGCAATTTAAAAACAATTTCGGGAAAACGTCGGTCACTGACACGGGTTACCTCACCTTTTCCTACGACTCGAGCACCGGTCTAATCAAAGCGCAAAAACGCTATGTTTACGCTACAACAACTGCTACCGTCAATGGTTCGACCGTCTATACCGCGACACATACGCTTACCAGCTTTACAGCGACTGGGCAGTACCTTACCTACTCAAATGGTGCTTATGCTTTGTCCGCCACGGGAACAAAGTTTTATCTGTACACGACGCCGCTGTCACTTGGGGTGCCATCGTTCATGAATCCAAACAGTGTCGCCTTTGTCACCAATAGCGACGCACCTTTTCTTACGAAGGTGACAACGAGCGCTATTGAGGGAACTTCAGGCAGCGTTTACAAGCAGGTGAATTCCACCTATAGGACCCAGGTGGCCACTGTGGGTACAAATACGGCTACCAAGACGGCGGCAAGCACCATGCTGGCGACCATCAAGGCCGCCGTGGAGGCCAATGGCGAGAAGTTGCGGTATTCCACCGACGTTTATTCGGCCTACCGCGATGCAGCTTTGGCGACCACACTGGTCAGTGACTCGATTGCTGACGGTACGCCGGGACAAAACCTGGTGCCTTATGTGTATTTCACCAACGAGTATGAAACCTCGGCTACCGGCGTAAAAACGTACCACCCCTTCATGGTGGTGGTTAGCTACGGCAACCAGGCCTCGCCCAACGGTTTGAAGGATGTGCCTCATCCGCCCGGAAGCGCTGGCTCAGACTACGTAAGCGCCACGGTGACGCGCTACTCTAATCTTGAGAACTACACCTTCACCATTCCTATGAAGGACTATGGACTAGTCACCGACGTCACCACCAACGTCTATCCGAGCGCGGCCACCAGAAATCTCTGGTACGACATCTATGGCACGGCGACCACGTCCACTTACATCGGTCGAAATGTTTACACCTGGGCAGACGCGGCAGATAACGGCATTTTGATTGACGGCTCTGTCATGTTTCCGGCCTACAACAACAGCGTGGTCCCCTCCCACTTGGCGGGCGAATTGTCGGCCAGTGGCTGCCATGTAGGCCAGGGCGGCGGCGGCCCGCACTGCCATGCGGACGGTTATCTGTCCGGGCAGGGCCTGAGGTTGTACAACGACACGGACTACTCGGGCAAAACCCATCCGCCGCTGCTGGGCTTTGGCTACGATGGCATCGCCTTGTTCGCCCGCTACCGCACCACCACGGACAGTGCCATGCTGGGCTACGGAACCTTAGATGACTTTGGCGCCCATAACCACGACTCCATCGGCTACCACTACCATGCGCACACGGTGACCAGTCACTCATCCACCAGCATGCAAGGTTCAACCACAGTGAAGGATATGTACCCTTTGATGAAGGGAGCCTACATTGGCATCACCAACAGCATTCCCTACTTTAGAACCAGCAGCAGTTTTAGTACCAATAAGTACCTAGGCGGGCAGTAAACAATAGTGCCGAGGTTTAGATTGAACTGGCGTCGCAAGGCGGCCGCATTCCTTGCCGCCGCCTTGTGTTTACTCTGTTCAAATCTCGTGCTGGCCCAGCCCCAGCCGCTCGCGCATTACAACGCAGTAGAACTGGCACGCGAATCCCCCACCAGCGTCCAATTCGCCTTCGCCCTGAACCTGCCCCAGGTTTTGCACCAAGTGATGGCGCCGCAACTGCAATACCCGGCTTTTCTGCAGCGCTATGCCGACTTGCCCGACCCCGCGTTTGACAAAGAAATCGCCAAGGCCAGCGCCGCCCTGAGCGCCCAGGCCTATTTCACCTTGCCCTCAGGCGCCAAGGCCAATATCAAACAGTGGCAATTACCCGACAAACTTGCGCTACGCGACTCATTTAAAGCCAGCCTGATACTTCTGAATATGCCGCCGGGCCCCGCCTCGCACCTCGACCCGGTGCGCGTGCTGGCCCAAGTGCAGGCCAAAACACCGATCAGCCGGGTGCAATTGCAGCTGCCTCCGGCGCTGCACCCCATCGTGGTCAGCCTGCCCAACGACAAGTTCTGGCTCACCGAACAGATTCCCATGGCCATTATTGAGATGCCCTAAGCCGCCCCTCCGGTGGTGTCACACTCCCCACCTTTGAATATTGCTACAGCGGCGCGGCCGCTGTTTCTTCATGAACGCTCCTACCCCCATACTCGCTGCCCCTTCTTACCTTATCGGCGTAGACACCGGCGGCACCTACACCGACGCCGCCATCATTGAAGCCCAAGGCCACAAGGTCGTGGCGTCTGCCAAGTCGATTACCACCAAGGGCGATCTGGCCATTGGGTTGGCGGGCACTATTGCTGAGCCGATTGCAAGGTAGACAGTTGCCCCCTGACTCGCAATTGGCGGTTTGATCCGAAAGTCGCAACCCCACTGGCAGTGCTGTGCTGTCAGGTTTACCTGTGGTGGATTCAAAGTCCAATTGCTGCGACCAAAGAAAAGCAGACCTGCGTTCCAGAATCCATGGTTTTCCCTGAGGCATTGTGTGCATTTGGGCGTATCTATCATTACATTCACAACTACCTTGATTTAAATCAAGGTATTCAAACAAATCATTTTTCCTAGTAGAAATTTAATCTTTTTAAAAAAATGTTAAATTTAATTATTAATACGTTTATTTGAAAGGTTTCTGTGAATATAACAATTATCCCTTCCCGAATGTCGAAATTAAGCGCCTTAATCATTGTTTGCGCCCTTTCTGGCTGTTCTGCGCTGTCCAGTAAATCGACCCGCAATTGGAACGAGCCCACGGTATCCGACGAGGTCGCGCTTTCCCGTAGCCAAACCCTGCTGCGCACCGGTGCGGACTACCTGCAAAGCGGCGAACTCGACAAGGCGCAAAAAGTCTTTAACTCGGGTCTCAAATTTGATCTCAAGAGTGCGCCCATGCATTTTTTCAATGCGCTGACCTACCAGCTCAAGTATGAAAAGGGCGATGAAGACAGCTTTGTGATGGCCGAAGTGGGCTACCGCACAGCCGTCAACCTAGACCCTACTTTGGACATTGCCCACCTGCAGTTGGGCCGTCTATACATGGGCGCCAAAAACTATGGCGCCGCGAAAAAGTCGTTTGCCATGGCTGTGGACGCCAGGCCCAAAGCGCCTCAAGAGGCCCTGTATGCGCTGGCGCAGGCTTCCTTGCTTTCGGGTGACAGCGATACCTCGGTCTGGGCCACATCCCAGCTTGATGTGTTGCAATGGGCAGATGCCCGTTTGT
>CAMDHS010000042.1 GCA_945898115.1 Comamonas sp. lk | reverse complement strand
ATTGCCCTGGCGGCAACAACCAAGAAAAGGAGACCCTGAAACCCTTTAATGGGTAAACTTATCCACAGTTGCCCAATGCAAAAGCAACTATCCGTCCTGGGTCAATATTGAATCGGCAGGGTGGGTCAATATTCAATCAGCCTGAACATGGTAGCCCACCAATGAACGGGAAGACATCATGTTCAAGCAACGTCGTGATGCGGTTCTGGGTGATTTCCTTTCGGGTTACCGCTGTCTTTTTCAGCCATGCACGAGCGACAAGCTCGAATGTGTTAGCCGCCAATTCGGCCTTGACTCGCTTTTCCTCACGCTTGGCGGCGTTGGGGTCAATGCCTTTAGAAAGCTGCTCTCGGGCCTTTTCCCGACGTTTTCTAGCCTCGGCAAGGGTGACGGTTGGGTAGATGCCCAATGCCAGCGTTTTGCGCTTCTCATTGAACCTGTAGTTCATGCGCCAGTACTTACCTGCAGCGGTCACCAGTAAGTACATGCCACCGCCATCGGTGTACTTATCGCCAGCGGACTTGCCGCTGTGCTTTGTGCTGTTTTTAATGAACGTGTCATTTAGGGCCATGCTTCACCTTGCTGGCGGTATGTGGATTGGCGGTAGTTGAAGATACCGCCAAAAATGCCGCCAAACTGGCGGTATGTCATGCTACCAGATGAAGCGTGGTGAGACTATCAAAAACCGCTGTAGCTCAGGAAACTGGCTTTTTTGGAACCACCTGAGACGGTTTGACATGAAAACGTGGTGCGGCTGGCGGGGATCGAACCCACGACCCTTGGCTTCGGAGGCCAATACTCTATCCACTGAGCTACAGCCGCATGTGCAAGACGGGGATTGTAGGGGGTTTCCCGAAAGCGGCCCGTTATAATCATGCGCTAACTTACCAGCCCCGAACCATCCGAGGACACCATGAGCGACCATAGTCACGCAGCAGCGCACGAAGAGGACCACACAGGTCCCGTCAAGACCCCAAAACAACTGTTGATGGCGGTGTTTTTCTCCTTTGTGATACCTATCTTTGTGATCATCGGTTTGGTGTATTACGTCAACTCCGCCAACAAACCCGCAGCCGGTACAGTGAACATGGAAAAGTCCGTGGCTGAGCGCATTCAAAAAATAGGCTCGGTGGAGATTCGTGATGCCAACCGCGAAATGAAAGCTGGCGATGAAGTGTACAAAGCGCAGTGCGCGGCTTGCCACGCCAACGGCGCAGCGGGCGCTCCAAAATTGGCAGATGCGGCGACCTGGGGCCCGCGTCTCAAAACCGGTTTCGATGCACTTTGGAATTCTGCCCTCAAAGGCAAGAACGCCATGGGTGCGCAAGGCGGCGGTGACTTTACAGACTATGAAATTGCGCGCGCGGTGGTCTACATGGCCAATGCCAGCGGCGCCAAATTTCCAGAGCCCGCCAAACCCGCGGCCGAAGCAGCCAAGTAAAGCCTGACTGCCTCAACTAAAAACCGACGCTTTGCGTCGGTTTTTTTGTTATTGGGCAGAGGGCATCTGCAGAGCGCACGGGCTAGTGCAGTAAACAAAGCGCTTCGGCAGATCCGCCAATCGCACTTCTTCTACCAGCCACGCTTGTTGGTCTACGGCGCTAGCCAAAGCGCCCACGTCTTGCGTGTGCACCAGACCAAAACCAGCGGACGTTTGCAAATAGGGCCAACCGTGTTCGTCCATTAGGCAGCGCTCAAACGCGACATGCTGCCCGGCGTTGGAACTGATGCCGCCTTTGTCATCGACCCGCCAAACGCGCGGTGTCGCTTCGAGCTCCACGTACACGCGCTGCGGACCGTTCTGAAAAAACCAGCAACCCTCTGCGTCACTTGCGTAATTGCGTTCAATGAATTCGATCAGTTTGGCATGCTGCAGCATGGAACCCTTGGCGCCCGGCTTGCCACTGGCAAACCCGCCGCAGGCCTGGGCGCGGTCGTCCCGCATATACCAATTGCCTCGGGCATCCAAGCCCAGCCAGCCGTAGCAGTCGGGCACGTTGGGCCATTTGGCCATGGCCTGTTTTACGATGTCATCCATTTCCGAGCTCCCTGCGCTGTGACTGGTCTTCAGCGATTTTGCAGCAACCAGCCACCCACCGCTTGTGGCAAAGCAAGTAGGCTTGTGGGCGGCGCGCCAACCGGAAAACCTACGTGACCACCATCACGCGGTTGCCACAAGGTCACCCATTCGCCAACATCTTTAGGCATTGGTAACGATGCCGCCGGAACAAAAGGATCGTTGAGGGCGTTGAGCACCAGCGCCGGTATACGGATTCGATTCAAACCGGGTTTGGCCGATGCCCTGTGCCAATAGTCCTCGGTGTTCTTAAAGCCATGCAGCGGCGCGGTAAATAGGTTGTCAAAGGTATACAAGTCTTTGGCGCTTCGAAGCGCATCCCCATCAAACAGCCCGGGAAACTGCACAAGCTTGCGCAGTGCCTTGGGCTTCATGCTTTGCAAAAACATGCGCGTGTAAACCTGGCGGTTAAAACCTTGGCCAATGCAGTTGCCGCTGGCCGTCAGGTCCACTGGCGCACACACCGAGGCGACCGCGCTCACCGTTTGGCGCGCCGCACTGCCTGCCTCTTGGGCCCAACGCAGCAATGCGTTGCCCCCCAGTGAAATACCCACGGCCATCATCGGGCCGCTATGGCGGCTGCGCAAGCGCTGCAATATCCACCCGATCTCCTCAAAGTCCCCCGAGTGATAAGCCCGGGGCCCCAAGTTGAGTTCGCCGCTGCAGCCCCGGAAGTGCACCACCACATAAGCGAGGTTTCGCGCGCGTGAGTAATCGGCAAAGGACTGGGCATAGTGGCTGCCCGAGGAACCTTCAAGCCCATGAAAGAGCACCAGCAACGGCGTCTGCGGCGCACCGGGGCCCGCTTGCCAGTCAAGATCGATAAAGTCGTGGTCGGGGGTGGGCCAGCGCTCGCGTACATACACGGGCGCGGCGCCCGTGTAGCGCTGCGCCAGCTTGGCAGCAACAATGGTTTGCAGGTTGCCACCGGGCAACCACCAAGGGGCGGTGTAATTCATAGGCGACAAGACAAAGAAAAAGCCGCCCGAAGGCGGCTTTGCTGCGCTGGGGCGAAAAGGGGATCAGCGATTGTGCTGAAATTTTCGCAGGGCCGCCAGTTGCGCGGCCAACATCACCAACTCCGACTGTGCGATGGCCATATCTACCTCGCTCTTGGCGTTCTTGAGCGCTTCCTGGGCCAGCGCTTTGGCGGCATTGGCCTTTTCCTCGTCCAGATCTTTGCCGCGAATGGCCGTGTCAGACAACACGGTCACACAGTTCGGTTGCACCTCAATGATGCCGCCGGCCACAAACACAAACTCTTCGCTACCGTCGGCCTTTTCAATGCGCACCGAGCCAGGCTTGATGCGCGTGATCAGCGGCGTGTGACGGGGATAAATCCCCAGTTCGCCAGCCTCACCGGGCAGCGCGACAAAGCGCGCTTCGCCGGAGAAGATGGACTCTTCTGCACTGACCACATCAACGTGGATGGTGTTCATGACTTAGACCTTCTTCGCTTTTTCGAACGCTTCGTCAATCGTGCCTACCATGTAGAACGCTTGCTCAGGCAAGTGATCGCACTCGCCAGCCACAATCATCTTGAAGCCACGGATGGTTTCAGCCAGGGTGACGTACTTGCCAGGAGAGCCGGTAAACACTTCAGCCACGTGGAAAGGTTGCGACAGGAAACGCTGGATCTTGCGAGCGCGGGCCACGGTAAGCTTGTCTTCAGGAGCCAACTCGTCCATACCCAGAATCGCAATAATGTCGCGCAGTTCCTTGTAGCGCTGCAGCGTACCCTGCACGGCGCGCGCTGTTTCGTAGTGCTCTTGGCCCACGACCAAAGGATCGAGCTGGCGGCTGGTGGAGTCCAGAGGATCCACAGCGGGGTAAATACCGAGCGACGCGATATCACGGGACAACACCACGGTGGAGTCCAAGTGAGCGAAGGTGGTAGCAGGCGATGGGTCGGTCAAGTCATCCGCTGGCACGTAAACGGCCTGGATGGAAGTGATGGAGCCCACTTTGGTGGAGGTAATACGCTCTTGCAAGCGGCCCATTTCTTCGGCCAGCGTGGGCTGGTAGCCCACGGCGGAAGGCATACGGCCCAAGAGCGCGGACACTTCGGTGCCGGCCAGTGTGTAGCGGTAGATGTTGTCCACAAAGAACAACACGTCACGGCCTTCGTCACGGAAAGATTCCGCAATGGTCAGACCGGTCAAAGCCACGCGCAGACGGTTGCCTGGGGGTTCGTTCATCTGACCGTAAACCATCGCCACTTTGGACTTGGGCAGGTCTTCCAGGTTCACGACGCCGGAGTCAGCCATCTCGTGGTAGAAATCGTTACCTTCACGGGTACGTTCACCCACACCGGCGAACACAGACAAGCCGCTGTGCGCCTTGGCGATGGTGTTGATCAGTTCCATCATGTTGACGGTCTTGCCCACGCCAGCACCACCGAACAGACCGACCTTGCCGCCCTTGGCGAACGGGCAAACCAGGTCAATCACCTTGATGCCGGTTTCCAGCAGCTCTTGCGAGGGGCTGAGTTCGTCGTAGGTTGGAGCCTTGCGGTGGATCGACATGTGCAGGGACGCGTCAACCGGACCGCGCTCGTCGATGGGCGCGCCGAGCACGTCCATGATGCGGCCCAGCGTGGCTTCACCCACGGGCACCATGATGGGCTTTTCGGTGTTCTGGACGATCATGCCGCGGCGCAGGCCGTCGGAAGAACCCAGAGCGATGGTACGGACGATGCCGTCGCCCAGCTGCTGTTGAACTTCCAGCGTCAAGGTGGAACCATCCATCTTCAGCGCGTCATAAATGCCGGGCATCTTGTCACGCGGAAATTCCACGTCCACGACGGCGCCAATACACTGAACAATTTTTCCCTGAACTTGGGAGTTAGCTTGAGCCATTTTTCGCTCCAAAAATAAAATCTTTAACGGTTACTCTTGACTGGGACTGCAGGGTTTTAAACCGCTGCAGCTCCGGCCACGATTTCGGACAACTCTTTGGTAATTGCTGCCTGGCGGGTTTTGTTGTAAATCAGCTTCAACTCGCCAATCACGCTGCCTGCGTTGTCGGTGGCCGCTTTCATGGCCACCATGCGCGCGGACTGCTCCGACGCCATGTTCTCAGCCACAGCCTGGTAGACCAGCGCCTCAACGTAGCGCGTCAACAAATCATCGATCACGGACTGGGCATCGGGCTCGTAGAGGTAATCCCAGCCATGCTGGGTTCCGCTGGCGGCCGTTTGCGCGTGCATGTCATCTGCCGACAAAGGCAAAAGCTGCTGCACCACCGCCTCTTGCTTCATGGTGTTGATGAATTTGGTGTAGCACAGGTACACCGCGTTCAATTCACCCTTGGCATAAGCGTCGAGCAAAACCTTGACCGGGCCGATCAGCTTTTCCAGATGCGGCTTATCACCCAGCTGGGTCGCATGCGACACCACGGTAGCGCCCACCCGGTTGAGAAAACCCAGGCCCTTGTTGCCAATAGCAACAGCCCGCACACCCACGCCAGCGGCCTGCAAGTCTTTCAACTTGCCGGTCACGCCGCGCAGAACATTGGTGTTCATGCCGCCACACAGGCCCTTGTCGGTGGTGACAACGATAAAACCAGTAGTTTTAGCCTTGTTGGTACGCATGAAGGCATGCGTGTACTCGGGATTGGCTTGGCCGAGGTGGGAGGCGATATTGCGAATCTTTTCGCTGTAAGGCCGGGCCGCGCGCATCCGCTCTTGCGCCTTGCGCATTTTGGATGCGGCCACCATTTCCATGGCTTTGGTGATCTTGCGGGTGTTTTCCACCGAC
The DNA here is from genome assembly GCA_945898115.1 of Comamonas sp. lk. Taxonomy (GTDB): domain Bacteria; phylum Pseudomonadota; class Gammaproteobacteria; order Burkholderiales; family Burkholderiaceae_C; genus Allorhodoferax. The sequence continues at coordinate 10,450 of CAMDHS010000042.1, read as the reverse complement.
TTGATCTTGCCGCGTATTTCCTTACCTGCTGCCATTCGAGGCTCCTTGGTGCATCAGAGTCGGATTTAAGCGAAAGACTTCTTGAAGGCTGTGATTGCAGCGTTCAATTCGGCTTCAGCATCCTTGTCCATGGCCTTGTCGGCTTCAAGCTTGGCCAGCAGCGCTGCGTGCTTGTCTTTGAGATAAGCGTGCATGCCGTGTTCAAAGGCCAAAACCTTCTTGACTTCGATGTCGTCCATGAAACCCTTGTTCACCGAGAACAGCGTCGCACCCATCAAGCTGATGGACAGTGGGCTGTACTGGGCTTGCTTGAGCAGCTCGGTCACGCGGGCACCGCGGTCGAGCTGCTTGCGGGTCGCTTCGTCGAGGTCAGAGGCAAACTGGGCAAATGCAGCCAATTCGCGGTACTGGGCCAAGTCGGTACGGATACCACCGGAGAGGTTCTTCACCAGCTTGGTCTGTGCAGCACCACCGACGCGAGACACCGAGATACCGGCGTTAATCGCAGGGCGGATACCGGCGTTGAACAGCGAGGTTTCCAAGAAGATCTGGCCGTCAGTAATAGAAATCACGTTGGTAGGCACGAAGGCAGACACGTCACCCGCTTGGGTTTCGATAATAGGCAGCGCGGTCAGAGAACCGGTCTTGCCTTTGACTTCACCTTTGGTGAAGTCTTCGACGTACTTGGCGTTCACACGGGCGGCGCGCTCGAGCAGGCGGCTGTGGAGATAGAACACGTCGCCAGGGTAGGCTTCGCGACCTGGTGGACGGCGCAGCAATAAGGACACTTGGCGGTAAGCCACAGCTTGCTTGGACAGATCGTCGTACACGATCAAAGCGTCTTCGCCGCGGTCGCGGAAGTATTCGCCCATGGTGCAGCCCGAATAGGCCGACACGAACTGCATGGCAGCCGATTCAGAAGCGGTTGCAGCCACAACAATGGTGTATTCCATCGCACCGGCTTGTTCCAGCGCGCGCACCACGTTCTTGACCGAAGAAGCCTTCTGGCCGATCGCAACATACACGCAGGTCATGTTCTGACCCTTCTGGTTGATGATCGCGTCAATGGCTACGGCAGTTTTGCCAGTCTGACGGTCACCAATAATCAGTTCGCGCTGGCCACGGCCGACGGGAACCATGGAGTCAATCGACTTCAGGCCGGTCTGCATGGGCTGGCTCACGGATTCGCGGGCAATAACACCCGGCGCCACCTTTTCGATGACGTCGGTCATCTTGGCGTTGATCGGGCCTTTGCCGTCGATGGGCTGACCCAGCGCATTGACCACGCGGCCTTTGAGCTCGGGACCCACGGGCACTTCCAGAATACGACCGGTGCACTTGACCGTGTCGCCTTCAGAGATGTGCTCGTACTCGCCCAAAATCACGGAGCCGACAGAGTCGCGCTCGAGGTTCAGGGCCAGGCCGTAGGTGGGCAAGCCATCGCTACCGGCCGGAAATTCCAGCATTTCGCCCTGCATCACATCGGACAAACCGTGGATGCGGCAGATACCGTCGGTCACCGACACAACGGTTCCCTGATTGCGGATGTCAGCGCTGGCGGACAGTCCTTCAATACGGCTCTTGATCAGTTCAGAGATTTCTGCGGGATTGAGTTGCATGACTCTTTCCTTCTTTCTTTGGTTAGGCCAACAGCTTGGGGCTTGCGCCTCAAGCGGTCAGAGCCACTTTCATTTGTTCCAGACGGGCCTTGACGGAGGTGTCAAGAACTTCGTCACCCACCACCACTCGAATGCCGCCGATCAACTCAGGCTGCAATTCAACAGTGACATTTAGCTTGCGGCCAAAGCGCTTTTCCAAGCTCAGGGCCACATCGGCCAGTGCCGTTGCGTCGATTGGAAACGCGCTAAACACCATCGCATCAGACGAACCGCTCTGGGCATTTTTCAATGTCCGGAACTGAACTGCAATTTCGGGCAAGGCATTCAATCGACCGTTTTCAATCACGGTGCGCAGGAAGTTCTTGGCGTGGTCGTTCAGTGTGGACTTGGCAACGCCAGTCACCACACCAAAGACGTCGCTTGAAGAGACTTTCGGGCTGTCAGCAAACTGCAGGAGTTGCGGATTGGCAGCAATGGCCGCCAGTTCCTCAACCCACACTGCAACGTTCGCCAGTTCAGACGCAGAAGCCTTGTACAGCGCTTCGGCGTAAGGCCTTGCAATAGTGGCGAGTTCAGCCATGGCGTCCTCTTACAGCTCGGTCTTCAGGCGACCCAACAGATCCGCATGGACGCCAGCATTGACTTCCTTGCGAAGGATCTGCTCGGCACCCTTGACAGCCAGTGCAGCGACTTGCTCACGCAGTGCTTCACGGGCCTTGACGGTTTGCTGTTGGGCTTCAACCTTGGCGGCAGCAATGATCTTGTTGCCCTCTTCGGTTGCCTTGGTTTTTGCTTCTTCCACAATGGACTGCGCACGGCGCTCGGCATCAGCCAGGCGCGATGCGGTCTCGGTGCGTGACTTGACCAGCTCGTCTTCCACGCGCTTGTTAGCGTTGGTCAACTCTGCTTTTGCCTTGTCAGCCGCAGCAAGTCCATCGGCGATTTTCTGGGCGCGTTCGTCCAGTGCACCTGCGATCGGAGGCCACACGAGTTTCATCGTGAAGACCACCAACAGAAAGAACACTGCCAGTTGCGCGAAGAATGTTGCGTTAATACTCACAACAACACCTCTTTCAGTTAGATGAGGCGGAAGGGCTTACTTCAACACGAATGGGTTGGCGAACGCAAACATCATGGCGATACCAACGCCAATCAGGAAAGCGGCGTCAATCAGACCGGCGAGCAAGAACATTTTGGTTTGCAGTTCATTCATCAGCTCAGGCTGGCGGGCTGCAGATTCCAGATACTTGCTGCCCATGATGCCAATACCGATACAAGCGCCGACGGCACCCAAACCAATGATCAGACCTGCGGCCAAAGCGACGAAACCTAGTACGTGTTCCATGAAGAGCTCCTGTGGATTGAAATAAAAAAAGAAAAAAGGGAAATCAGTGGTGGTCGTGGGCCTGACCCACGTACACCAGCGTCAACATCATGAAAATGAAGGCCTGCAACGCAACAATCAAGATATGAAATATTGCCCAACCGGTACCCGCAATCACATGACCAAACCACAATGCAATGCCCGTGGCCGAACCAAAACCGACCGCACCCATGAGCGCGATCAACATGAACACCAGCTCGCCGGCATACATATTTCCGAACAACCGCATGCCGTGTGACACAGTCTTGGCGGTAAATTCAATCAGTTGCATTCCCAGATTCAAGACGCCGAGAATCAAGGCAAAGATAGGGTTCTTGCTGGTGCCAAAAGGCGCCGTAACCAACTCATGCGCCCAGCCTAAGGCGCCTTTGATCTTGATGTTGTAGTACAAGCAAACCAGCAACACTGCGCAAGACATACCCAAAGTCATCGACAAGTCGGCCGTGGGCACCACACGCATGTAGGCGTGGTGAGGATCACCACCTGCGGCGCCGTAGATCGATTCCCAGATCAAGGGGATCAGATCAACCGGCAAGAAGTCCATGGAGTTCATCAAGAACACCCAGACAAACACCGTCAAAGCCAAGGGGCCTACAAACTTGCGGGATTCCGCATTGTGAATAATGCTTTTGGCTTGCGTGTCCACCATTTCAAGCAGGATTTCAACCGCTGCCTGCATGCGCCCAGGCACACCAGCAGTCACGTTGCGGGCGACACGCCACATCACAAACATGCCAACCACGCCAAGCAGCACCGACCAGAAAATCGAGTCGAGATTGAAGACCGAAAAGTCGATCACTCCAGACTGCTTCTGCGTCTGCAAATGCGTCAGGTGGTGACCAATGTACTCACCGGCGGTGAGCCCTTGCGCAGCGTGTTCTTCAGCAGCCATCAGTTACTCTTGTCAGTTACTTTTGCCGTTAAGCGTTTGTTAATCTTCAACCGGCTGCCGTTTGCCCTTGAAGAGCAGCGCCAACCAATAGACCTTCATCGTGACCACCAGCCCCACCAACATGGCGGGCCAGCTCAGGCCAACTACCCAACGGTGCGCCGCCAACAGGACAGCCACCGTCACCAAAATCTTCACCAGCTCCCAGAGAAAAAAGCTGGTCACCGCGTTTGCAGGATTCAGGGCAGCAAACTGCCCCGTCAAACCGCGCGCAAACAAAGCCCCCGGAAGGATCACCGCCAGCGCACCACAGGTGGCTGAAACGGCTATGTCTGCGCTTTGAGTCACTGCCCATGCCAGCGTAGCGACCAACAAGCCCATGGCAAATTGACCAGCTACCACCCACCAGGGCGACAAGGAGGGATGCTCTTGCCTGAACTTGGTGGCCTCTTCGGCGCTCAGGGGAATGAACCCTTCATCTTCTGAATGTTCTGTATCCAGCAGAGGTTGCATTATCGTGACCCAAGATTACATGCACTTTACAAGCAAGCTCAGTGCAGCCTTCGATTATACGCAGGAACTTTAGGGGGAATCGCCACCGCACTATCCATTAGCCCTGCCGTTAGACTGCACTTTTCATTCACGGATGCTTTTCAAACTATGGTGCTTCCGCCCTCTTCTCCGGCCAATGATGCTTCTGGCGCGACGCCGCCGTCGCTGATCGTCTACCCATCCCAATTCCCCATCAAGGTAATGGGGCGACGGGTAGATGGCTTGGTGCATGCAATCAGCACCATCGCGCTGGCCTTTGATCCCGACTTTGACGCCTCCACCATAGAGCTACGGGAAAGCAAGGGCGGCAATTACCTGGGCGTGACCATTACGGTGACCGCGACCAGCCGCGAACAGCTCGACGAGTTGTACCGCACGCTGAGCACGCACCCCATGGTCAAAGTGGTGCTGTAAGCCGCGCAGCCTATGGAACTCCCACCCATAGAACTCAAACATTTGGGACGGGTGGACTACGCCGCGACCCTGGCTGCGATGCAGGAGTTCACCCGCCAGCGCAACACACTGGGCGCCGACGCACTGCCAGACCGCTTGTGGATGTGCGAGCACGCCCCTGTGTTTACCCAAGGCGTGGCGGGTAAGGCGGAGCATCTGCTGAATGTGGACGGCATTCCCGTGGTGCAAACAGACCGGGGCGGCCAGGTGACCTACCACGGGCCGGGCCAGGTGGTGGCCTATCCCTTGCTGAACCTCAAGCGCGCGGGCTACTTCGTCAAGGAATATGTTTTCCGGCTCGAAGAAGCACTGATCCGCACCCTGCTGCACTTTGGCGTTACCGGCCACCGGGTGGGCGGCGCGCCCGGCATTTACATCGCGTTGGCCGACCCGTTTGGCCATGGCCGCCTGCCGCAGCATCCCAAAAAAGCCGGATCAGCCAAGGCCGCGCCTGACTTTACGGGCTTGGGCAAGATCGCCGCGCTGGGCATCAAGGTCAGCCGCAACTGCACTTACCACGGTGCGGCGCTCAATGTGAAGATGGATCTGTCACCGTTTAACTGCATCAACCCGTGTGGCTATGCCGCCCTGCAAACGGTGGACCTTTCTACAATCGGCGTCTCGGTCGACTTGGCAGATGTGTCCAACGTGCTGGCCCGCAAGCTGATCACCCACTTAACTCCCTGAGCCCGGTTGCACCCGCTGCCGTTTTGCCCAGGCCACCGCAGCAAGGCCATGACTTCAGAATCCACCGCTCCTGCCATCAACCCCACCGTGCGGGAAGCGCAGTCGCAACAAGACTACAACGCATCGGCCAAACAAAAGGCCGCCGCCAAACTCTCACGCATCCCCATCAAGGTGCAGGCCGGGGAGGTACTTAAGAAGCCAGATTGGATCCGCGTCAAGGCGGCGTCACCCAGCAGCCGCTTTTATGAAATCAAAGACGTGCTGCGCGCCAACAAGCTCGTCACCGTGTGCGAAGAAGCCAGCTGCCCCAACATCGGCGAATGCTTTGGCAAGGGCACGGCCACCTTCATGATCATGGGCGACAAGTGCACCCGGCGCTGCCCGTTCTGCGATGTGGGCCATGGCCGGCCCGACCCGCTGGACGCCAACGAGCCCGACAACCTGGCCAAGACGATTGCCCAACTCAAGCTTAAATACGTGGTGATTACCAGCGTGGACCGCGACGACTTGCGCGACGGTGGGGCGGGCCACTTTGTGGACTGCATCCGCAAGACCCGGGCGCTGTCGCCACACACGCAAATTGAGGTGCTGGTGCCCGACTTTCGCGGCCGCGACGACCGGGCCTTAGAGATTTTGAAAGCCGCGCCGCCCGACGTGATGAACCACAACTTGGAGACGATTCCCCGCCTTTACAAGGAAGCGCGGCCCGGCTCGGACTACCAGTTCAGCCTGAACCTGCTGAAAAAATTCAAGGCAATGTTTCCTGATGTGCCAACCAAAAGCGGCCTGATGGTGGGCCTGGGCGAAACCGACGAAGAGATTCTGGAAGTGATGCTTGATATGCGCGCGCACGACATTGAAATGCTGACCATCGGCCAGTACCTGGCACCCACCACCAGCCACCTACCGGTGCGCCGCTACGTGCACCCGGACACCTTCAAGATGTTTGAGGCCAAGGCGTATGAGATGGGCTTTAAGCACGCGGCAGTGGGCGCAATGGTGCGGTCGAGCTACCATGCAGATGCACAAGCCAGCCACGCTGCAGCAAACACCGCCGCAGGCGCTGAAATCACTTAACCCCCGCGTGCGCCGCCGCAGGTTAACCGAGGCGCATCAAGCAAACACAAAAGCCGAGAGCGTGGTTTCCATCACGCGGTCGGAGAACACCTTGCGCCCCGCGTCATCGCCTGCGGCACCGGCCACCGTCATCAGGGGGATCAAATGCTCCTCGGCACGCGGCGGGTGGCACTGGCGGGCACCGGGCGCTTGTTCCCAATTTACGAGCAAACGGCGGCGTTCCTGCGGGTTGGTTTCAACCGCCTTGGTCAGCCAGTCGTCAAAGGCGTCAGACACCGGGCCGTATTGCGGGTTCCCGTAAGCGCCCATATTGTGAAAGCTCATGCCGCTTCCGATGATCAGCACGTCTTGGTCGCGCAAGGCCTGCAGCGCCTGGCCGGTCGCCAGGTGTTTTTCCGGGTCCAGCGACTCGTGCAGCGAGAGTTGCACGACCGGAATATGGGCGTGCGGAAAAATCAGCTTGAGGGGAATGAACATGCCGTGGTCAAAGCCGCGCTGCGCGTCTTGCGCGCTGGCAATCCCTGCGCCCGCGAGCGTGTTGGCGATTAGCGCTGCGAGCTCGGGCGCGCCGGGCGCGGGGTACTTTATGTCGTAGGTGTGGGGCGGGAAACCGTAGTAGTCGTAAATCAGGTCGGGCTGCGCACCGCTGGTGACCGTGAGTTTTGGCGTCTGCCAGTGCGCCGACACCATGACGATAGCCTTGGGCGTGCGCGGGAGGGTTGCGGCGAGGCTTTTCAAGAAGTCCGCCATCCGGTTCCAGGCCTGTGGCGGGTTCCACTCCATAAAAAAGCAAGGGCCGCCGCCGTGGGGAATGAACCAGGTTGGCATTCTTGCGTTGGCTTGTGCGGACTGTGCTGCTGGGGTGGACATGGATGGACTTCCTTTAAAAATGAATTCGTCGGGCTGTCACAGCGTGCGCTGGCGCATCAGTCGAGTCTGGCACGGCGCAGCCCGCGGGCGTTTATCGGCCCCGCAGGCAGCGTCGCAGTGACGGTCGAGCGTCCATACGAAGCAAGAGCGTTGACGCATGACGGGTCTAAAGCCGCTCCTGACGCGCTCCTAGCGGCTGGCAGGTTTGGCAAACCCGGCCTCAGCCCAGGCCACGGCGCTGGCGCGGGTGAGTTTGAAGGACGGCGACACCCGCACGCTGGCAAGTGTCTCGCCGTCTTCGTCTTGCGCACTCAGGTTGGCCGTGGGGTTTTCGTCGTCGGGCACGATGTCCAGCGTTACCGTGACTCGCTTCGCCCCGGCCGTGACCGCAATGCTTTGGTGCAGCGACGCTTGCAACTGCTGCTCGCTGCGGCGCACGAATTCATGTGCGGTTTTGACCAGGGTGCTAAAGGCGTTGCCGTCCAGGGGCTTGGGGTTCTTTTTGTCGCGGCCCATGGTCCAGGGCCCCACCAGCGCGGGCTCGGACGCGCCGTCTTTGGTCATGGCCACCGCCCAGCCATCATCGTCGTCGTTTTTGATCACGCGCGCGGTCCAGCCGTCTGCGCTCCACAGGCGGGGTTCCTGAATTTTTGGGGTTTCGTCGGTCACGTCGGGTCTTGATGTTGAAGGGGGATGGAATGGCGCACGCAATGCGTGGGCGCCGGTGCAAGCCATGCTACCGCAGTGCCTTCGAGGCCCTGCGTACACTCAGGGGACGGTCCTGTTGCGCCGCCCCATTTTCAGATTTTTTTGCCTATGAACTACCACGCCCACCCCGACCGTTACCAAGGCCGCATGCCCTATCGCCGCTGCGGCCAAAGTGGCCTGAAACTGCCCGCTTTGTCCTTGGGCCTGTGGCACAACTTTGGCGACGCCACGCCGCTGCAAACCCAGCGCGACATGTTGCGCACCGCCTTTGATTTGGGAATCACCCACTTTGACCTGGCCAACAACTACGGCCCGCCCTATGGCAGCGCCGAGCGCAATTTCGGCGAACGCCTCAAGCGCGACTTTCGGCCTTACCGGGACGAACTCATCATCTCCAGCAAAGCCGGCTGGGACATGTGGCCCGGGCCCTACGGCCAAGGCGGCGGCTCGCGCAAATACGTTCTGGCCAGCCTAGACCAAAGACTGCAGCGCATGGGCTTGGACTACGTGGATATTTTTTACAGCCACCGCTTTGACCCGGACACACCGCTGGAAGAAACCATGGGCGCGCTGGCCATCGCGGTGCAACAGGGCAAAGCCTTGTACGTGGGCGTGAGCAGCTATTCGGCCAGCAAAACGCGCGAGGCCCACGCCATCCTCAAAAGCATGGGCGTGCAGGCGCTGATCCACCAGCCGTCTTACAGCCTGATGAACCGCTGGATTGAAGAAGACTTGCTGGACGCCCTGACGGACACTGGCATGGGCTGCATTGCCTTTAGCGCCCTGGCCCAAGGGCTGCTGAGCGACAAATACCTGAACGGCGTGCCTGCTGACGCACGTATCAACCGCCCCGGCGGCGGCTCTTTGACGCCCGAGCACCTGAGCGTGCAAAACCTGCGCCACGTGCGCGCGCTCAACGACATCGCGCAGGCGCGCGGCCAGACGCTGGCGCAAATGGCGGTGGCCTGGGTGTTGCGCGATACGCGCGTCACCTCCGCGCTGGTGGGTGCCAGTAATCCGGCGCAGATTGTGGATCTGGCCGGGGCGATGCAAAATCTGCAGTTCTCCAACGCAGAGCTGGCCACGATTGACCAGCACGCGGTCGAAGGTGGCATCAAGCTATGGCGGCGGACCAGCACCGAGCAGCGTCCGGCATGAGCCTGGAAGCCCATGCGCCTAGCGCCCCCGTCACGCCACGGACCGAAACCCGCAGCGCCGCCCTGCTGGCCCTGGGCGCCATCGCCCTGTGGGGCACGCTGGCGCCGCTGGGCGTGGCGCTGCGCGAGGTGCCGCCTTTTCTGTTGACCGGCCTGGGCCTGCTGGCAGGCAGCGCCTTAGGCTTGGCCCTGACCTCCTGGCAGCTGCTGCGCAGCGCCCCGGCCAGCGCTGCACGACAGCAGGCGATGCGCAGCCTGCGCCTGCCCGCGCGCACGCTGGCACTGGGGGTTTACGGCCTGTTTGGTTTTCACTTTTTGCTCTTTATCGCGCTACGCCACGCGCCGCCCGTGCAGGCCAATCTGGTGAACTACCTTTGGCCGCTGGGCATGGTCTTGCTCGCGCCCCTATTTTTGCCGCATACGCGCTTGCGCATCGTCCACGTGGTGGCGGCGCTGCTGGGTTTTGCCGGGGCGGCGCTGGCAATTTTGGGGGCTGCAGGCGGGGCAAGCGCTGATGCGGGCGCCAGCGGTTTTGCCTGGGGCTATGTACCGGCCGGGGCGTCGGCGTTTGTCTGGGCGAGTTATTCGCTACTCAGCCAACGGGTTGCGCCGTTTCCTACTGCGTCTATCGGGGTGTTTGGACTGGCCTCAGGCCTGTTGTCGCTCCTGTGCCACCTGGTGTTGGAGCCATCTGTGGGGCTAAGCACTGGCGAAGTGCTGCTCATCGCAATGCTGGGTCTGGGGCCGCTGGGCGGCGCGTTTTACTTGTGGGACGCCGCGCTCAAGCGGGGGGACGCGCGCCAGATCGGGCTGTTGTCCTTCCTCACGCCCTTGCTTTCTACGCTAGGTTTGCTGTGGCTGCGCGCCGAGTGGCCGAGTGCGTCGATTGTGCTGGCCGCAACGCTGATTGTGGGTGCGGCCTGGCTGGGGTCGCGCGCGGCGCCCTGAACAAGGCCTGGATTCAGGTGCTGGCCACCATCTCCAGCGCTGGGTTTTCCGCTTGCAGCACGCGCTGCGCCCAGGGCGCCAGGCGCGTGGTATCAGAGCGCAATAT
>CAMDHS010000041.1 GCA_945898115.1 Comamonas sp. lk | reverse complement strand
AGCAGACATCAAATCCGCAATCACCCGCCGCGGCCACTGCGAGCCAGGGTCATTGTGAAAACGTTCATGCCAGTGCTGCTTGACGTCGTACTGTGGCAAGGGGAAGGGCACCGGGAAGATGCGCACCGCTGCACGCCCTTGCAGCACATCGGCCAGGCGCTCGGGGATGGTGAGGATCAGATCGGTGTGCTCCACTACCAGGGCCGCGCCGATGAAGTTGGGAATGTTCAGGGCGATTTTGCGCTGGATACCCAGGCGATCAATCTCCCGGTCCAGGATCAGCGGACCGGCGCCAGACGAGCTGACCACTGCGTGACTCTCGCTGGAAAACTGTTCCAACCGTAGCTCGGTCTGAATGCGCGGGTGGTGGGCGCTGACCATGCAGACAAACTTCTGAGAGAACAGCACGTTCTGGTAGAAGCCGGCTTCTAGCTGCGGCATCAGGCCCAACGCCAGATCGGCGTCCCCGCTTTCCAGTAGGCGCGCAATGTCGCTGCCAAGCGGCAATACGTCGATGCGAACACCAGGGGCGGTAAGGGTTAGCGCTTCCCACAGCCGTGGCAGGAGCACCAACTGGCTGATGTCGGTCATGCAGATGCGAAACAGGCGTTTGGAACTTGCTGGCTCGAAATGGCTTTGCTGGCCCATCACAAGTTCCAAGGCTTCGAGCGCACCGCGCACCGGGCGCACCAGCGCCTCGCCAAAAGGGGTCGGCTCCATTCCGGCCGAGGTGCGTACAAAAAGCGGGTCGCCGAAGTGGTGGCGCAGCTTTGACAGGGCCACGCTCACCGCCGGCTGGCTCAGGTCCAGTGCCACTGCGGCCTCGGTCACGCTGCGCATCTTGTAGATTGCGTCAAACACCTGCAGCAAGCGGATTTCAATCGTATCGAGGGCCATGTCTGCTTTGGGGCTTTATTTGAATTTCGAATAAACCATATTAATCGACTTGCATTGTCAGCCCGGCGGGCGACATTTACGCTCCAGCCCTATTCGAAAAAACGCTGTGGAGACTGCATGTCCTTACCTGAGCTGGGCCGCCTTGAAGACCTGCCCCAAGACTACCGTGATGCGTTGAGCGCGCAAAACCTGGTGCCCCTGTGGCCCAGCCTGCGCGCTGTTCTTCCACCGGGCAAGCCGATTCCGCGCACCCGCGCTACGGCCTGGAACTACCAGACCCTGCGCCCGCTGCTGCTCAAGGCTGGCGAATTGACGCCCATGGAAAAAGCCGAGCGCCGCGTGCTAGTGCTGGCCAACCCCGGCCATGGTCTGGAAAAAATGCAGGCCAGCTCCACCATTTACCTAGGCATGCAGTTGTTGCTGCCTGGCGAATGGGCTCCGGCCCACCGCCACACCCCCAACGCAGTACGCATGATTGTGGAGGGCGAAGGCGCCTACACCACGGTGGACGGCGAAAAGTGCGAAATGCAGCGTGGCGACCTGATTCTCACCCCCACCGGCCTGTGGCATGAACACGGCCACGAGGGCGATAAACCGGTGATCTGGCTGGATGTGCTGGACCTGCCCATGGTCTATTACATGGAAGCCTCGTATGTCACCGAAGGCAAAGCACAGACCATCAGCAGCGATGCCGCTGGCCTGGCCTACCAGCGCGGTGGCGTGGTGCCCGCGCCCATGTTTACCCGCAGTGAATCGGCCTTTCCGATGCTGCGTTACCCCTGGGTCGATGTGCGCGCGGCGCTGCAAACCCTGGCGCGCACCCAGCCGGAGATCGACGCCGTGCAAGTGGCCTACATCAATCCCGAAACCGGCGCTGACGCGCAAAAGATTCTGGGCTTCTCGGCTCTGATGCTGCGCCCGGACGAAACACTGCAGATGCCAGCCCGCTCGTCGGCCACCGTGTTCCATGTGATCGAGGGCGGCGCCTCGGTGCTGGCAGAAGCCAGCAGCTTTGCGCTGGGGGAGGCCGACACCTGCTGCATCCCCGGCTACACGGGGATCACGTTGGTCAACGCATCGGCCACCGAGCCCGCTTTTGTCTTTATGGCCGACGACGCACCGCTGCAAAAAAAGCTCGGTGTTTACGAAGTCCGCAACGCTTGAACACTACCCACCGATCCCATTAGCAAAGCACAATCCATGACCCAATACACCTTCGCGCCCGCCCCCATGTCCTCGCTGCCCGTTCAGGGCGCAGAAGCACGCTTCCCCGTCAAGCGCATCTTTTGCGTGGGGCGCAACTACCACGCCCACGCCGTCGAGATGGGCCGCCCGGTGGACAAATCCACCATGAAGCCTTTCTACTTCATCAAGGACGCCAGCGCGCTGGTTGAGTCCGGAGCCACCGTTCCCTACCCCTGCGGCACCAGCAACTACCACTTCGAAATGGAATTGGTGGTGGCGATTGGCGCCGAAGGCTTCCGCGTCAAGGAGGCAGATGCTGCCAGCCTGATCTACGGCTACGCCGCCGGCCTGGACATGACCCGGCGCGACCTGCAACTGGTCGCCCGTGACCAGGGCCGCCCCTGGGATCTGGGCAAGAATTTTGAGAGGTCGGCCGTCTGCTCGCCCCTGGTCCCCATGGGCCAACTGGGAGTCCTGCAGGCCGGGTCCATCGCGCTGCAAGTCAACGCAAGCACCAAGCAGACCTCCGACCTGTCGCAGCTGATCTGGAGTATCCCCGAGCTGCTGGCCGACCTGTCGCAGTACTACCACCTGCAGCCCGGCGACCTGATCTACACCGGCACGCCCGAGGGCGTGGGCGCGGTGGTCAGCGGTGACGTGATCACGGGCCAGATCGAACAAGTGGGCAGCGTGCAACTGACGGTTGGCGCGGCCGAATAAACCCCTTAATGGAGACAAGATGACACAGCAGACTCCCGCCGCATTGCCGGTATTGGTTTCCGGCGGCGGCATTGGCGGCCTGGCAGCAGCCCTGGCCCTGGTGCGCCAGGGCTTTGAAGTCACGGTGTTCGAGCAGGCGCCGGAGATCGGTGAAATCGGCGCCGGCATCCAGCTCGGCCCCAATGCCTTCCACGCCTTTGACGCCCTGGGCGTGGGCGATAAGGCACGCAGCCGAGCCGTTTACACCGATTACATGGTGATGTACGACGCCTTGGACGAGTACCAAGTCGGCAAGATTCCCACCGGTGAAGCATTTATCAAGCGCTTTGGAAACCCCTATGCCGTGATCCATCGCGTGGATGTGCACCTGTCGCTGCTTGAAGGCGCACAGGAAACCGGCAAGGTGAAGTTCCTCACCAACACCCGTATCGTGCGTGTGGAGCAAGACGAAGCCTCGGTGACGGTGTTTGACCAGAACGGCAAGTCCTACCAAGGCGTGGCACTGATCGGTGCCGATGGCGGCAAAAGCGTTGTGCGCGAGCAGTATGTGAACGACCCGCCGCGCGTGACCGGCCACTTGGTCTACCGCGCCGTAGTGGACAAGAAGGACTTCCCCGACAACCTGCAATGGAATGCGGCCAGCATCTGGGTCGGCCCCAATTGCCACTTGGTGCACTACCCGCTGCGTGGTGGCGAGCAATACAACGTGGTCGTGACTTTCCACAGCCGCGACAAGGAAGAATGGGGCGTGACCGATGGCAGCAAGGAAGAAGTGCAAAGCTACTTCCAGGGCATTGCCGCCAAGCCGCGCCAGCTGATTGACCTGCCCAAGACCTGGAAGCGCTGGGCCACCGCCGACCGCGAACCCATTGGCACCTGGGTGTTTGGCCGCACCACCCTCTTGGGTGACGCAGCCCACCCCACGACGCAGTACATGGCGCAAGGCGGCTGCATGGCCCTGGAAGACGCCGTGACCTTGGGAGAGGCGCTGCGCGTCCACCAGAACGACTGGCCCAAGGCGTTGCTGCTTTACCAAAAATCTCGCGTGGCGCGCACTGCCCGCATCGTGCTTTCGGGCCGAGAGATGGGCCGCCTATACCACGCCAAGGGTGTGGAGCGTCTGGTGCGCAACGACCTTTGGAAAGGTCGCAGTGCGGAGCGCTTTTATGACGCAATGGAATGGCTGTACGGCTGGAATGTGGGCAACTGCCTGGCCTCGGAATAATGTCCATGCAACTCCATAACTTCTTCCGCAGCGGCACCTCCCACCGCCTGCGCATCGCACTGAACGTCAAGGGTCTGGACTACGAGTACATCGCCGTGGACCTGCGCAAGAACGCGCACCAGTCTGCCGCCTTCAAGGCCCTCAACCCGCAGGGCCTGGTGCCCGCGCTGTTGGATGGTGATTTGGTGCTAACACAATCGGTGGCTATCATCGAATGGCTGGAAGAGCGCTACCCGACCCCGGCGCTCTTGCCCACGGACCTCAACGACCGTGCCCATGTGCGGGCGCTGGCGGCCATCGTTGGTTGCGACATCCACCCCATCAACAACAAGCGCATTCTGGATACGCTGCGCGCCAGTTTTGGTGCAAACGATGCCGCCATCAATACCTGGTGCGGCACCTGGATCAGCGACGGCTTTGCAGCGCTGGAGGCCCTGCTGCAGGCCGACAAGGAACGCGGCATTTTCTGCTTTGGCAATGCACCGACGGTTGCCGACGTCTACCTGATTCCGCAGGTGGAGAGTGCCCGCCGCTTCAAGGTCGACCTGGCGCCCTATCCCGCCATTGTGGCCATAGACCGGGCCTGCGCTCAACTGCCTGCCTTTAAAGATGCTGCGCCAAGTGTTCAGCCTGACGCTTCCTGAACCCCCACCTATAAAACCGAGGAGAACTCCATGACAACCATCACCAAAAGAAACTTCCTGTCCACCCTAAGCGCTGCCGCCCTGCTGGCTCTGGGTGCCACTGCAGCCCAGGCCGCCGAGCCGCTAAAAATCGGCATGGTGCTGCCCATGTCCGGCCCTTTCGCCTCTTATGGCAAGCAGATCGAGGCCGGCGCGCGCCTGTACCTGGCGCAAAACGGCGGCACGTTTTCCGGCCGCAAGGTCGAGTTGATCATCAAGGATGACACCGGTGTGGCGCCCGAGATCAGCAAGCGCGCCGCGCAAGAACTGGTGGTGAAAGACAAGGTTGACATCCTGGCCGGCTTTGGTCTGACGCCTTCCGCCTTTGCCGTAGCGCCCATCGCCACCGAAGCCAAAAAACCCATGATCGTGATGAACGCCGCCACCTCGGCCATCACCACCAAGTCCGATTACATCCTGCGTGTGTCGCACACGCTGCCGCAGGTAACCGCACCCATCGCGTCCTGGGCGGCCAAGAACAAGATCAAAAAGGTGTTTACTCTGGTGGCCGACTTCGGCCCTGGCCTGGACGCTGCAGCCCAGTTCAAGAAGACCTTTACCGCTGCCGGTGGTGAAGTGGTGGGCGAAGTGCGCACCCCCGTGAAGAGCCCGGACTTCGCGCCCTTCCTGCAAAAGATCAAGGACGCAGCGCCCGAAGCGGTGTTCCTGTTTGTGCCGCCCGGCGAGCAGACCATTGCCTTTGTCAAGGGCTTTGTCGAGCGTGATCTGGCTAAGGCTGGCATTCGCATCATCGCCACTGGCGACATCAGCGATGAGGACATTCTGGACAGCCTGGGTGACGGCGCTTTGGGAGTGGTCAATTCCATGCAATACGCCGAGAGCCACAACTCGCCCGAGAACAAGGTCTTTACCGCCGCCTTTGCCAAGGCCAACCCCGGCATGCGCCCGGGCTACATGGCGGTGGCCGGCTTTGACGGACTGCAGCTGATCGCCAAGACGCTGGAAAAAACCGCTGGCGATGCAGAAGGTGACAAGTTCATGGCCGCGGCAAAAGGCATGGCGTGGACTAGCCCGCGCGGCCCCATCAGCATCGACCCGCAGACGCGCGACATCATCCAGACCATTTACATCCGCAAGGTGGAAAAAGTGGCTGGCAAGCTGCAGAACGTCGAGTTCGACCAGGTTGCCAACTTCAAAGACCCCGGCAAGCAATAAGCCTGCAACCGCTCCACCTCTGAAGCTGCTTATCTCATGACAGTCTTATTCGATGGCATCGCCTCGGGCATGCTGCTGTTCCTCATCAGCGTGGGCCTGTCGGTCACGCTGGGGCTGATGAACTTTGTCAACCTGGCCCATGGCGCGTTTGCCATGGTGGGCGGTTATGTCTGCGTCACCCTGCTCAACCGCCTGGGTGTGCCGTTTCTGCTGTCGCTTCCCTTGGCGGCACTGGCCACGGCGGCAGTGGGCGTGCTGCTCGAGCGCGTGCTGTACCGCCGCCTGTACGGCGCCACACACCTGGACCAGGTGTTGTTTTCCATCAGCCTGGTGTTCATGTCCATGGCGGCGGCCACCTACTTCTTTGGCGCCAACCAGCAACCCTTGCTGCTACCCGAGTTCTTGCGCGGCCAGTTCAAGCTGCCGGGTCTGGATATGGGCGTGTACCGCCTTTTCCTGATTGTGGCGAGCGGCCTGATTGCCTGGGGCCTACAAGCCCTGGTGAGCGGCACACGCTTTGGTGCGCAGTTGCGCGCCTCGGTGGACAACCCGCGCGCAGCGCGCGGTGTGGGCATCAACGTGGAACGCATCTTCACGCTGACCTTTGCCCTGGGTACGGCGCTGGCCGGTCTGGGCGGCGCCATGGGTGTGGAGATGCTGGGTCTGGATCCTGGGTTTCCCGTGAAGTACGTGGTGTACTTTTTGATCGTCGTGGCCGTAGGTGGCAGCGGCAGCATTACCGGCTCACTGGTGGCCTCGCTGATTCTGGGCGTGGTGGATGTGGCGGGCAAGTACTACTTGCCCGAGGTTGGTGCATTCCTCATTTACGCGGTAATGGTGGTGACCCTGGTGTTCCGCCCCCAGGGCCTGTTTGGCCGCACGGCTGCGCGCTAAGTCGCGCCAAAGGACTTTGATGCAAACCGCTTCTTTGAAGAATACCCTTGCGAACAACATCGCAGTGGCCCGGCTGCGTGCCGCCAACCGCTGGCAGCCCGCTGAATTGGCATTCTGGCTGCTGCCGATCGCCGCCTACTTTGTCTTTCCTGACAACCTGGTGCTACTGACACAGATGGCGATTACCGCGATGTTTTGCCTGTCGCTCGACCTGATCCTGGGCTATGCCGGCATCGTCTCGCTGGGGCACGCCGCCTTCTTCGGGCTGGGGGCTTACACCGCCGGCCTGCTGGCAGCCAATGGCTGGGGCGAACCGATCAGCGGCCTGTTGGTCGCCGCCGTGGTCAGTGCTGTGCTGGGCCTGCTCACCAGCCTGCTGGTGCTGCGCGGCGCCGACCTGACGCGCCTGATGGTGACGCTGGGCGTTGCCATGATGCTGTTTGAACTGGCCAACAAGATGACCTGGCTCACCGGTGGCGTCGATGGACTGCAAGGCATGGAGGTTCGGCCGCTGCTAGGTCAGTTCCGTTTTGACATGGTCGGCAAGACCGCCTTCTGGTATGCGCTGGCCGTCTTATTTCTGTTGTTTTGGGTGGCACGCAAACTGGTTCATAGCCCGTTTGGCCTGGGCCTCAAGGGCATCCGCCTGAATGTGGGTCGCATGCCGGCGCTGGGTGCGCCGGTGAACATGCGCCTGGCTGCGGTTTACACCATCGGAGCGGCCTATGCAGGTGTGGCAGGCGCGTTGATGGCGCAAACCACGCAGTTTGTGGCGTTGGATGTGTTGTCTTTCAACCGCTCGGCCGAGCTGCTGCTGATTCTGGTGCTGGGTGGTTCCGGCAGTCTGTATGGCGCCATCATCGGCACCATCGTGTTCATGTCGGCCCACCATGTGCTGTCGGATATGAACCCCGAATACTGGCAATTTTGGCTCGGTGCCCTGCTGCTGGCGATTGTGCTGTTTGCCCGAGATGGCGTGATGGGCGGCTTGCGACGCGCCGCATCGGTTCTGGGCCTGGGCCAAAACAAGAGGGTGGCGAAATGAGCTACGCACTGCAAACTCAAAACCTGGTCAAGAAATTTGGTGGCTTTGTGGTCACCAATGATGTCTCTTTGAGAGTTGAAGCCGGCGCCCGCCATGCGCTGATCGGACCCAATGGCGCGGGCAAGACCACACTGATCAATCTGCTCACAGGCTTTCTGGAACCCACCAGTGGTTCCGTACTGATGCAGGGAAAAGAATTGACCCACCTGGCGCAACACCAGCGCGTCAAGCGCGGCCTGGCCCGCACCTTCCAGATCAACCGCCTGTTCTCGGAACTGACGGTGCTGGAGTCGGTGGTGCTGGCGGTCAACGAACGCCTGGGCTTGAGTGCCAAGTTCTGGAAACCGGTAGCGGCACACACGCAGGCGGTTGAGGAAGCCGCTGAGTTGCTGCGCACACTCAAGCTGCTGGATGTGGCCCACGAGCAGACGCGAAATCTTGCCTATGGCAAGCAGCGGTTGATCGAAATTGCACTAGCCCTGGCCGCCAAGCCCTCAGTGTTGCTGCTGGACGAGCCGGCTGCCGGTGTACCCACTTCGGAAAGCCGTGAGCTGTTTGAGTCCATCGCCGCGCTGCCGCGCGACGTCACCATTTTGCTGATCGAACACGATATGGACTTGGTGTTCCGCTTTGCTGACACCATTTCGGTGCTTGTCAGCGGTGCGCTACTGACTCAAGGCACGCCGGACGAAATTGCCAAGGACCCCAAGGTCAAAGAGGTGTACCTAGGAGAAGCCACCCATGTCTGAATTGCTCGCCCTCGAAAACGTTTGGGCCGGTTACGGCGAGGCCATCGTGCTGGAAGGTATTTCTTTCAGCCTGTCGGCTGGTGAAAGTATGTCGCTGCTGGGCCGCAACGGCATGGGCAAGAGCACGCTCTTGTCCACGCTGATGGGCGCCACCCGACTCCACAAGGGCTCCATGCGCTGGCGGGGCCAAGACCTCGCGGCGGTGAGAGCCCATGCGCGTGCCCATCTGGGCCTGGGTTGGGTACCGCAGGAGCGCGACATATTTGCCTCGCTCTCGGTCGAAGAAAACCTCAGCGTGGTGCAGACCAAGGGCCACTGGGATCTGCAAAAGATCTACGCCATGTTCCCGCGCCTGCAGGAGCGCCGCGCCAACATGGGCAACCAGCTTTCCGGCGGCGAGCAGCAAATGCTGGCCATCGGCCGCGCGCTCATGCTCAACCCGAAGATCCTCTTGATGGACGAGCCGCTGGAAGGCCTGGCGCCGCTGATCGTGCAAGAGCTTTTGAGCATCATCCAGCAACTCACCGAAAAAAGCGGCATGGCGGTGATTCTGGTGGAGCAGCATGCGCGCCAGATCCTGCCCCTAACGCAGCAGGCTCTGGTGCTGGAGCGTGGCAAAAGCGTGTACCTAGGCCCGGCGCAAAAGCTGTTGGACGACAGCGCTCTGCTCGACAGTTGGCTGGGTGTGGCGGCGCATTGAGGAACGAGGCGGAGCGGCCCCAAGAAAGCCATTGATATTGTTCATGCTGAGCACCGTGCTTAAAGTACCGTTTTCATGAATGAGGGGGCGACTGCCTTCACGCGCTCCGGCCCTTTAGTTCAAGGCCTTGCCGAGTTGATGTTTTTTTGGCTGAAGACCCGCCGACGATGGGTACTATGATGTCCGTGGAGCCGTGGAATTGTGGGCGTTGTTTTGGCCTGTCAGGACTTTATTGACGCGTGAAAGCATAGCCGCCATGCGGGTTTCATAGGATGATTAGCGAGACGTCCGCGCGCGTTTTTTGTTTTTGGTCAATAAACCGACCGTAATCCAAGCCTGTGAACGCGGCATCCCTTCTAATATCCAACGCGCGCACTTCGCGCCCAAGCCAGTTTGGGCGCCCAGCGTTTGTTTGATGCACCCAGGAGCCCCCATGCGCAAATTTCTCATCCTTATCTCGACCCTCGCGGCCCTGTTTCTCAGCGGCTGCGGTTACAACACCTTGCAAAGCACGGACGAGCAGATCAAGGCCAGCTGGTCTGAGGTGCTTAACCAATACCAGCGCCGCGCTGACTTGGTGCCCAACCTGGTCAGCACTGTCAAGGGCGAGGCCAAGTTTGAGCAAGACACGCTGACCAAAGTGGTCGAGGCGCGCGCCCGGGCCACGTCCATCCAGGCCACGCCTGAGCTGGTGAATGACCCGGCGGCATTCCAGCGCTTTGCGCAGGCGCAGGGCCAGTTAAGCGGCGCCCTGTCGCGCCTATTGGTGGTGGCAGAAAACTACCCCAACCTCAAGGCCAATCAGGCGTTTCGCGATTTGCAGGCGCAGCTTGAAGGTACCGAGAACCGCATTACCGTGGCGCGCAACCGCTATATCAAGGCGGTGCAAGACTACAACGTGACGGTGCGCTCTTTTCCCAGCAATCTGACTGCCATGGCCTTTGGCTTTAAGGAAAAGGCCAATTTCACGGTGGAAAACGAGAAAGAAATTTCCAAGCCGCCGACGGTGAGTTTTGAAGCCGTTCCGGCTGCGCCCAATGCTGCAGCCTCAGGTGCCGCACAGTGATTCTGGCGTGCACCCTGCGCCGCTTGCTGGCCGGTGCGGGGCTGGCGCTCACGCTGGGGTTTTCAGGCTTGGCAAGTGCCCAGGTGGCGGTGCCGCCACTGGCGGGCCACGTCACAGACCTGACCGCCACCCTGACACCAGCACAAAAAGAGTCACTTGAGCAAACGCTCGCTGCCTTTGAGGCGCGCAAGGGCAGCCAGTTGGCGGTACTCTTGCTGCCCACCACGGCGCCCGAAGGCATTGACCAATACGCCTTGCGCGTGGCCGAGCAATGGAAGATTGGCCGCGCCAAGGTAGACGACGGCGCCATTTTGGTGGTGGCCAAAGACGACCGTACCCTGCGGCTGGAAGTGGGTTACGGCCTAGAGGGCGCGCTGTCGGACATCGTCAGCAAACGCATCATCAGCGACACCATCGTGCCGCGATTCAAGCAAGGCGACTATTACGGCGGCATTGACGCCGGAGTGGCGCAAATCATCCGCGTGGTCGATGGCGAAGCGCTGCCTGCCCCCGCAAGCCAACGCACCCAGGGGCCGGACGATCTGCGCCAGATGTTTCCTTTTCTGTTGATCGTGGTGTTGGTGGTGGGTGGCGTGTTGCGCAACACCATTGGCAAACTTGCCGGCTCCGTGGTCACGGGCGCGCTGGTGGGTGTGCTGGCGTGGTTGCTGTTGGGCGCCGTGCTGCTGGCGGTGCTGGCCGGTTTGGTTGCAACGGTCGTTACCCTACTCGGTGGGGGCGCTGTGTTGCGCGGGATCGGAGGCATGGGCGGTGGACGTGGCGG
This sequence comes from Comamonas sp. lk, assembly GCA_945898115.1. GTDB lineage: Bacteria > Pseudomonadota > Gammaproteobacteria > Burkholderiales > Burkholderiaceae_C > Allorhodoferax. Next base: position 5,292 of record CAMDHS010000041.1, on the reverse strand, counting down.
CTTTGGCGGGGGAGGCTTTCGGGGCGGCGGCGGTGGCTTTGGCGGCGGCGGCGCGTCGGGAAGGTGGTAGCCATGGACTTTGCGCGAATCACCAAACACCTGTTTTTTTCAGACCGCCAGTTGGCGCGCGCATTCTCGCGCCAGAGCCTGTTGGCAATCGAAGCCGCTGTGCAGGCCAGCGAGGCCACGCACGCGGGTGAAATCTGCTTTGCTGTGGAAGGCGGGCTTGACGGCTTGCCGCTCTTGAAAGGGCAAACGGCACGCGAGCGCGCGATTGAGGTTTTTTCTCAGCTGCGCGTATGGGACACCGCGCACAACAACGGCGTGCTGATTTATGTGCTGCTGGCCGACCATGCGGTGGAAATCGTGGCCGATCGCGGCATCCACGCCCAGGCCGGGCAGGGCACGTGGCAGACGATTTGCAGTCAGATGGAAACCCAATTCAGCCAGTCCCAATTTGAGGTAGGCGCCCTGCAGGGAATCGCGGCGGTGGCGCAATGCCTGCGCAGCCACTTTCCCCACGACGCAAAGCGCGATACCGAGTTGCCCAACGCGCCCGTTTTGCTGGACTGAGGCGCTTCACTGCTAAGGGCGGTTCAGGTGCGAATCTGCTAAACGCGCCAACCGTTAAAGGCGCTCTAGCGCGCCTATTTGCTTTTGCTTGACATTTCAGACAATGGCAAGCAGCATCACGCCTCCATTTTTGAACCTTGAAATATGACAACCATCTACGACTTTGACGCTCTGCAGATCAACGGCCAGAGCGTGCGCCTGGACCAGTTCAAGGGCCAGGCGCTCTTGATCGTCAACACCGCCAGCGCCTGCGGTTTCACGCCGCAGTTTGCTGGCCTCGAGGCACTGCACCAGCAATATGGCTCCCAAGGCTTGGTGGTGCTGGGCTTTCCGTGCAACCAGTTTGGCGCGCAAGACAAGGGCAGCAACGACGAGATCGCAGAGTTTTGTCAGCTCAACTACGGCGTGAGCTTTCCGATGATGGCCAAGGTTGATGTCAATGGCGCGGGCGCGCACCCGCTCTACCAGTGGCTGAGCAAAGAGGCGCCTGGTCTGCTGGGCACCAAGGGCATCAAATGGAACTTCACCAAGTTTTTGGTGGGCAAGGACGGCGCTGTGCTCAAGCGCTACGCGCCCACCGACACGCCCAAGAGCCTGGGAAAAGACATTGAGGCGGCGCTGGCCGCCTGAAAAAAAGCCGTAGCTTGCGGTCAAAAAAAGGGCCGCATATTGCGGCCCCAAGCACAGGTCTCGCCACTTGGGCGCAGTGGTCAGGCCCCGTGCCACAGCACTTTTTTGCGCTGCGCAGTCCAGTCCTCAAATGAGTTGCCGTAAACCTCTTCAATGCGGTTGCGCTTGACCTTGAAGGTGGGCGTGATCAGCCCGCTTTCCACCGTCCAGGGCTCGGAGATGACCACCATGCACGACAGTTGCTCGTGCGGGTCCAGCGTGGCGTTGACCTCGGCCAGTTTGGTGGCGATGCCGGCTTCCAGGCTGGCGCGGTGGGCGCCGTCCAGGGCTTGCTTGGCCGCCAACATGGACAGCATCAACAGCGCCAGGGGCTGGCCCAGGTTGGAGCCGACCACGCAGCAGGCTTCCACCCCGGGCGTGAGCGCCAGTTTGTCTTCAATGGGCGCGGGCGCCACGTACTTGCCCTTGTTGGTCTTGAACAGGTCTTTCACGCGGCCGGTGATTTTGAGGTTGCCCTCGGCGTCCATGGCACCCTTGTCACCGGTGCGCAGCCAGCCGTCAGCAGTCAGCGATTCCTCGCTGAGTTGCGGCTCCTTGAAGTAACCCAGCATCAACATGTTGCTCTTCATCTGGATCTCGCTGTCGGCAGGCGCCAAGCGGCATTGCACGCCGGGGAAGTTCAGGCCCACCGTGCCGGGCCGGCTTTTGCCCGGCAGGGTGGTGTGCGACACGCCGCAGTTTTCGGTCATGCCGTAGATTTCGACAATGTCCAGCCCCAGCGCGGTGTACCAGCGCAGCAGGTCGGCCGGCATGGGGGCGGCGCCCCCGGCGGCAAAACGGCATTGGTCCAGGCCCAGGGTGGTGAGCACTTTTTTGCGCACCAGGCCTCGCACGATGGGAATCTTGAGCATGCGGGCCAGCTTGGCCGGCGGCATTTTGGCGTCCACGCCTTCCTTGAACTTGACCCACAGGCGCGGGACCGAGAAGAAAAACGTCGGGCGCGCCCGGCGCAGGTCTTGCGCAAAGGTGTCCAGCGACTCGGCAAAAAACAATTGCATGCCGGTGGCCAGCAGCGCGTGCTCGACCATCACCCTCTCGGCAATGTGCGACAGCGGCAAGTAAGACAGGATGCGGTAATTGGCGTCCATGGGGATTCGCGCCAGGCCTTCGGTGATGGCGCGCGCAAAATTGTCGAAGCTGTGCATCACCCCCTTTGGGTTGCCGGTGGTGCCCGAGGTGTACATCAGGGTGCAGAGCTCGTCGCCGCCGCGCACCGGCTCGCCCGCCAGCGGTGCCACACCCGCGATGACGCTGCTCCACGTCGGGTAAGGGTTGGGCGGCGCCAGCGGCAGGCTGATGCAGGCCAGGCCTTCGGGCACGCCGGCCTTCATGGATTCCCAGTCGTCGAGCTTGCCGACAAAGAGCAGCTGCGCTTCGCTGTGGTCCAGAATCTGGCGCACTGTGCCCGCGGCCAGCGTTGGGTAGAGCGGCACTGACACGAAACCGGCCATCCAGATGGCCCAGTCCGCCATCAGCCAGTGCGCCGTGTTTTTGGACAGGATGGCGATGCGGCTGCCCGGCGCCAAGCCTAGCGACTGCAGGTGCGCGGCCATGCGGCGTGTTTCATTGAGCGCCTCGGCCCAGGTATAGACCTGGACTTCGCCGCCTGTCATGGGCTGCGTCAGGCAGATGCGCTGACCGGCGGTTTTTTCCCAGTGGTAAAGACTTTGCAGGGCCAGGGTGTTGGGCGGGAGGAGTGTGTTGTTCATGGCGTATCAGCTCGCGGTTGGGTTGGCGGGCGCCTGGTCGGGTCGCCCCATCCATGCGTGAAAAAGCCCTTGCGGGTCGCGCTGGGTGCGGATCTTGTCAAGCCGCGCCAGGTTGGTGGCAGACATGAATTTCGCCAGGCGCAGGGCCAGGTTTTCGTCGGCCAGTTGAATGCCGTGGCTGTGTTCGGACAGGGCGCGCATGTTCTCGGTGGCCCAGTTGGCGTACTTTGCTTCATCGGATTGCTTGCGCACAGCGGTGTAGAGCGCCAGGTAGGTGCGCGTTTCGACCGAGAAAGCCATGTCTTCCCGTTGGGGCGGCGGGTTCCAGTTGAGCCACAGCACATGGCTGGGGTGCGGCGGCTGGGTGTCGGCAATGCGCCGCAAGGCCGGTAGCAGAGGGTCGATGGGGCCGTCGAGCCACATGTTGTCGGCATACCAGCGCACGCCGGGCCAAAACAGGGTTTTCTCGCCCGACTTCATCATGAAGTCCAGAGAAAGCGGCACCAGCGGGAACGTGAAACTGGCTTTGGAGCGCACCGGGCTCTTGTTTATAAAGTCCACCGCCTCGCGCGCTTCCTTCCAGCTGTCGGCCAGTACTGGCGCATAGACCTCAATGCCATCGCTAAAGGTGCCCATGCAACGGTGGTTGAAGACCATCTGGAACTCCACCTTGGGCGACACCTGCGGCCCGATGCGGTCGGCCCAGCTGAAGACGTCTTCCAGGTGCTTCTGGCGAAACACCTGCAGCTTCAGGCCGATGAACTTGGGCCGTGCGTGTAATTTCAGGTGGTAGCGAACGACCACGCCAAAAAAGCCGGGTCCGGCCCCGCGTGCCGCCCAGAAGATGTCGGCGTTTTCGCTGGCGCTGGCATGCACCAGACTACCGTTGGCCAGCACCACATCGATGCCCAGCAGGTTTTCACAGCCCAGCCCCATCACGCGACTGTTCCAGCCAAAGCCGCCCTGTAGCAGGAAGCCGCCCATGCCCACGGTGTAAGCGTGCGCCACCGGAAAGAAAAGCCCCTGCTTGGCCAGCTCTGCATTCAGGTCGCCCGAATGGCAGCCCGGGCCGATGGTGGCAGTTTGCTTGACGCTGTTGACCTCGATGCTGCGCACGCGCGACATGTCGATCAGCAGGCCACCGTCGCGAATGTGGTTTTGCGCCCAGCTGTGACCGCCCGAGCACATGGTGACTTTGAGCCCGTGCTCGCGCGCCTGGTTGACTGCTGCAATGACATCGCCGGTGTCGTTGGCTTGAACTACGATGTCCGGACGTCGCCCAGAGTCGCGCGCATTGAAACTGGTACCTTGAACGGCAGCGTCAAAGCCCTTGTCGCCGCGTCGTAAGGTGACGCCTTTTCCCTTCGTTTTCAACATCTTTTCTCCCTTGTGTGGCAGTAATCATCCCTAGCGCTTTTCTATCTACATGCACCTTATCTTCAGGAGCACTTTGAAATTTTACTAGTCAATATTACAATCGTATTTAGTTATCATATTAAGTGCTTACCCTTAAAGTAGAAGTTTTTTTCCCTTACAGGTACTGGCTTTGTTAGATTGCAATCTACAGAAGGAGCAATTTTTGACCACGATTCACATCATCAGACTGCATGCACAAAGCTTGGCGCAAGCCCGAAAAATTGCATTGGCTTGGGCGCACGATCTTGAGGTTCAATACAGGATGGAGTGCAGCTACCAAAAGGGCACGGCCAGGGACGCCTTGCAATTCAAGGGCGCGGGAGTGAGTGGCACGCTCCATGTCACCTCAAAGCAATTCGAGCTTGAGGCTGAGCTCGGTTTGTTCTTGGGTGTATTCAAAGGAAAAATCGAAGCGGCCATCGTCAAAAATTTAGACGCACAGTTGGCTTTGGCAGTGGGCCCGCCCGATTCCGGGCTACCCTAAGATCGTCTGCTGCAAACTTGGCAGATGTCGGAGGGTTTCAAACAAGCTGTTTGGCCTTAGCAACAGACCGACGTACTTTGATCGAGATGATGGACGCGCCCAGCGCCACCATCCGCGCCTCAGTAACTTAGCTCGTCTACGCAGGCGTAGCGTCCGACTTTGCTTGCTTGGCAGGGCGCTTCTTTGCAGCCACAGGACTTGGCTCTGATTTTGCAGAAGCGCGCTTGGGCGGTGCTGATGCTGGTGGCTTGGAGAGGCTTTGAACTGCTTGTGTGAGTGCGTTGTTCAGGCTGATTGAATATTGACCCACCCTGCCGATTCAATATTGACCCAGGACGGATAGTTGCTTTTGCATTGGGCAACTGTGGATAAGTTTACCCATTAAAGGGTTTCAGGGTCTCCTTTTCTTGGTTGTTGCCG
>CAMDHS010000040.1 GCA_945898115.1 Comamonas sp. lk | reverse complement strand
GACCGCATGATCGACATGGGCCCCGGCCCTGGCGAAAAAGGCGGCCAGATCGTGTTTGACGGCAGCACCGAAGAACTCAAAAGCGCCGACACCCTGACCGGCGCCTACCTGGGCGGGCGCAAGCAAGTGGGCATGGGCTTCAAGCGCATGGTCGGCATCAACACGCCGCGCCTGGTGTTGGAGGGCGCCACTGAACACAACCTCAAAGACGTGTCCATCGAGATTCCGCTGCAGCGCCTGGTGTGTATTACCGGCGTGAGCGGTTCGGGCAAATCCACGCTGGTGCAAGACGTGCTGGCCCCGGCGCTTTTGCGCCACTTCGGCAAAGCTACCGAAACCCCCGGCGCCCACCGCCGCCTGCTGGGCGCCGAGCAGCTCAGCGAAGTGGTGTTTGTGGACCAGTCGCCCATTGGCAAAACCGCGCGTTCCAACCCGGCCAGCTTTGTCGGCGCCTGGGACTCTATCCGCGAGCTGTTTGCGCAGGCGCCGCTGGCGCGCGAACGCAGCTACACCGCCAGCAAGTTCAGCTTTAACAGTGGCGACGGCCGCTGCCCAAGTTGCGGCGGCTCGGGCTTTGAGCACGTGGAAATGCAGTTTTTGAGTGACGTCTATCTGCGCTGCCCCGACTGCGACGGCAAACGCTACCGCCCCGAGATTTTGGAAGTGGTGATCGAGCGCCAAACCCCTGGCCCCAGCCCCAGCGTTTTGCTCAATGTGGCCGACGTGCTGAACCTGACGGTGAGCGAAGCCGCGCAAATATTTGCCCATGACCGCGACGTGATCCGCGCGTTGCAACCCATCGTGGACGTGGGCCTGGAATACGTCAAGCTCGGCCAGCCCGTGCCCACGCTGTCGGGTGGCGAAGCGCAGCGCCTCAAGCTCGCTGGCTTTTTGGCCGAAGCCGCCAAAGCCAGCAGCGCCAGCCGCCAGGCCCTGGCCCGCCGTGGCACCTTGTTCATGCTGGACGAACCCACCACCGGTTTGCACTTTGACGACATCGCCAAGCTCATGCGCGCCCTGCGCAAACTCTTGGACGTAGGCCACTCCTTGGTGGTGATTGAACACAACCTGGACGTGATCCGCGCCAGCGACTGGCTCATAGACCTCGGCCCCGAAGGCGGCGACGCTGGCGGTGAAGTAGTGGCCTACGGCACACCCGAAGACCTGCTGCTGCACCCCACAAGCCACACCGGCAAAGCCCTGCGCGACTACGCCGCAGCCATGGGCGTGGTGCATGAAGTGCGAGAGTTTTCGGCGGCCGACGATTATGATGTGGCGGCTTTGGGCGCGGGTTCGGGTTCAGGGGACACTGCACTCGCTGCGGCGGACGGGCTTACGCCCGAGGCCTCAACCATTCGCTTCGCGACTGCCAAATCGGCCCCGGGCGCAAGCCCATCCACCTCGGGCGTTGTGCGTGCCAACGATGACCTGCAGGCTTCGCAACGTGCGGTGGCCAGTGGTGCCCTCACTCAAACCGCGCGGTCAAATGTGGCTGTTAAGGCTCCCTCTTTCGCCCCGGTGGGGGCGAGAGAGGGCGGGGGGAGTGAGGGGGGAAGCATACGCATCGTCAATGCAAAGGAACACAACCTCAAATCCCTAAGCGTAAACATCCCAAGAGGCAAATTCAGCGTAGTCACAGGAGTCAGCGGCTCCGGCAAATCAACATTGGCCTTTGACATCCTGTTCAACGAAGGCCAGCGCCGCTACCTCGAAAGCCTCAACGCCTACGCCCGCGCCATCGTGCAGCCCGCCGGCCGACCCGAGGTGGACGCGGTCTACGGCATTCCGCCCACCGTGGCGATTGAGCAGCGCTTAAGCCGGGGCGGGCGCAAGTCCACCGTGGGCACGACCACCGAGGTCTGGCACTTTTTGCGTCTGCTCTACGTCAAGCTCGGAACCCAGCATTGCGTGCACGACGGCGCGGCCGTGGCGCCGCAAACTGCTGACAGCATTGCCGCGCAGTTGCTCAAAAACTACCGGGGCCAGCACATCGGCCTGCTGGCGCCGCTGGTGGTGGGGCGCAAGGGCGTGTACACCGAGCTGGCCGACTGGGCGCGCCCGCGTGGCTTTACCCATTTGCGCATTGACGGCCAGTTTGTGCCGACCAGCGGCTTTCCGCGCATCGACCGCTTTAAAGAGCACAACATCGAACTGCCCGTGGCCAGCCTGGACGTGCACCCGGCGCAAGAAGCGCAGTTGCGCGCGGCGCTGGCCACGGCGCTCACCCACGGCAAGGGCGTGGTGCAAGTCATGAGCCAGTTGGACGGTTTGGCTGCGGCCATGGGGCAGGGCGCCAGCACCGTGGGCATAGGCCATTGCGAAGTGTTTTCTACCAAGCGCGCCTGCCCGGTGTGCGCCACCTCGTATACCGAGCTCGACCCGCGGCTGTTTAGCTACAACAGCAAACACGGCTGGTGCCCGGACTGCGTGGGCACGGGCTTGGCGTTGACCAAAGACCAGCGCAAGGTGTTTGACGATTCGGTCAAAGACGACAACAACCAGGGCCGCGAGCAAACCTTTGCCGAGGCCGACATTGAAGACCTGGCAGACACCGCTTGCCCCCGCTGCCACGGCACGCGCCTGAACCCGACCGCGCGCGCGGTGCGCTTTAACGGCGTGGGCATTGCCGACATTGCCGCCCTGAGCGTGAGCGACGTGCGCGCCTGGGTGCAAACCTTGCAGGGCGCAGGCGCCTTGAGCCAGCGCGAAACCGACATTGCGCGCGACCTGATCCCTGAGATCCGCAGCCGCCTCGAATTCTTGGAAGAAGTGGGCCTGGGCTACCTGACGCTAGACCGGGGCGCGCCGTCCTTGAGCGGCGGCGAAGCGCAGCGCATCCGCCTGGCCGCGCAACTCGGCAGCAATTTGCAAGGCGTGTGCTACGTGCTGGACGAACCCACCATTGGCCTGCACGCGCGCGACAACAAAATCTTGCTGGGTGCGCTGAAATCGCTGAGCGACAAGGGCAACACGCTGGTGGTGGTGGAGCACGACGAAGACACCATCCGCGCCGCCGACCACATCATCGACATTGGACCGAGCGCCGGCAAACGCGGCGGGCGTCTGGTGGCGCAAGGCTCGATTGAAGACGTGCAAAACGCCGCCGAATCGCAGACCGGGCGCTACTTGCTGCACGCGATGCAGCATCCCTTGGGCGGGCGGCGTGATGTGGTGTCTTATCTCGATTCGTTGGCACGGGATGAGGAGGCTTTGTTGGCACTCGCAGCGGCGCAAGCCGGCTTGCCGGGTTCCTCATGGCGCGAGCGCAAATCGTCACCCGGCAACCCGGCTTCCGCCGCCGATGGTTTGGGCACGGTCGGCGGCAAGAAGCCCACCGCCAAGGCCTCCAAAGCGGCACTGATTGCCGCCAACGTGGCTGCCAGCGTCGTAGCCAACGCAGAATTTGCAGCACGCGAGCAAGCCGACCGTGACTACGCAACTGCGGCCGCCGCAGCCCAGTCAACCCGCCAAGACGCAGCAGCGCCGGGCCTTGGGGCGGGTGACGATTTGTGCTCGCACCATGAGGAGCCCGCCCCAAGGGCCGGCGCTGCGGGTACAGCACAAAGCGCAACACCAGAGACGCAACACGAAAAAATCAACTGGCTCACCGTCACCGGCGCCAACCTACACAACCTGCAAGACGTTACTGCCCACATTCCGCTGCAGCGCCTGGTGGCTATCACCGGCGTCTCGGGCTCGGGCAAATCGACCTTGGCGCGCGACGTGCTGCTGGCCAATGTTCAAACGGGCGTGCAAAAACGCAGCACCAAAGCCGGACGCGACGCGCTGGACGCGGGCGAAAAAATCCGCTGGATCGGCTGCACTGGCATCACTGGCTTTGAGGCCATAGACCGCGTGCTCGAAGTGGACCAAACGCCGATTGGCAAAACCCCGCGCTCGTGCCCGGCCACCTACATCGGCTTTTGGGACACCATCCGCAAACTCTTTGCCGACACGCTCGAAGCCAAGGCGCGCGGCTACGCGGCTAACCGCTTTAGCTTCAACACCGGCGAAGGCCGCTGCCCCGGCTGCGAAGGCCAGGGCATACGCACCATTGGAATGAGCTTTTTGCCCGACGTGAAAGTGCTGTGTGAAACCTGCAAGGGCGCGCGCTTTAACCCCGAAACCCAGGCCGTGACCTGGCGCGGCAAAAACATCGGCGAAGTGCTGCAAATGGAAGTGGACGAAGCGGTGGACTTCTTCGCTGCCATGCCCGTGATTGCGCACCCACTGCAACTGCTCAAAGACGTGGGCCTAGGTTACCTGACGCTGGGCCAGCCCTCACCCACGTTGAGCGGCGGCGAGGCGCAGCGTATCAAGCTGGTGACCGAACTGAGCAAGGTGCGCGACGACATCACCCGCCGGGGCCAGAAAGTGCCGCACACTCTGTATGTGCTTGACGAACCCACCGTAGGCCTGCACATGGCCGACGTGGAAAAACTCATCCACGTGCTGCACCGCCTCGTGCGCGGCGGCCACAGCGTGGTCGTTATCGAGCACGACCTGGACGTGATTGCCGAGGCCGACTGGGTGATTGACCTCGGGCCTGATGGCGGGAATGGCGGCGGGCGCGTGGTGGCTGCCGCCACGCCTGAAGACGTGGTGCGCTTGGGTACGCATACGGGAGTGGCCTTGGCGGGGGTGTTGGGGCGATGACTGCCAAACGATGATGTTGGGCCCGTCAGGCCTGGGATTGACCTGTAGCCATGACGCCTTTTTCTAGACCCCGAGAGGCATCAAGTCAAGCAGCGTAGCCCATGGCCGGTCGGTGCAATCAATGCGTATTCGCCCATTGCACAAATAGTTTGTGAACCGCTATCGAAGACAGGACCCACTTTATTCCACGGAGCGAACGCTGTAGTTGGCATCGATCTGGCCACGATAAGAGTTAATCAAGTGCTCCAAGGATCCACCTGCTTGGATATCTTCTAAGTAGTTCTGAGCGGGTTGCATCAACCGGATGTGCGCCAGGTTGCTGGCAAGCGCATCGGCAATCCCTGGGTTGGCACGAATCAATACTTGCAATGCCGACTGGTGTAGCTCATAGATTAAAGCTGGGGTCTCGGTCACCACATTGGCATTTTGGGGCAAACAGGCGATCAAGGCGCGGCGGCCAAAAAATTCAGTCGATACAAAAAACTCTTCCTTGCTTAGATTATCTGGGTCTAAACCCTGGCGCTTGACGCGACCTTCGGCCACGATAAACAGGGAATGTCGGAGTTCCCCTAACTTCACAACCTGAGCGCCGGCGGGGAATCTGTGCGCAATGAGTTGATCCATAATTTCCAAGCACAACTGATCCGAAAAATTGCGGAACAGTCGTACCTGCTGGATAAGATGGAAAAGGTCGGAAGAGCGGTTCGAAATTTTGCTGCGCGCAATGCCTTCAACCACGCCATGTCGCGGCAAAGCGACCGAGATGTCCGAGCGGCGCATTGATTCGAGAATATTTTTAATGATGGCGTGGTCTGCCTTTAAGCCATTCGTCTTGTTAGAAATAAAATACTGCACTTCATAAAGAATGCCATCTTGCGTCATCTTGCGCGCAAAGATATTCGGTGGTTTTTCTTGTTTTATTCCCGAAGCGCCCAAAACGCCAGCGTACAAAACCCGTTCAACGCTCTCCACCGAAATATCGTAGTCAATCGTGATCTCCACGGATCGACGGGTTACGTTGGCAGCAGTGGAGAGGTTTTGAATCGCCTGCTTCATGATGCTCACGTTGGGAATAGTGATCACCCTATCCGCGGTATGCAAAATGGTATTGCGCCAGGTGATTTGATCGACAAAGCCTTGCTTGTCGCCAATACGCACCACATCTCCGACTTGAAAGCTTTTTTCTAGGTTCAAAATAATGCCGGCAAACAATGCCACGGCAAAATCTTTCAGTGCAAAACCTAGCAATGCCGCTGAACCCGCCAGAGCCGCGAGCAAGGTAGATATATTTCGCCCAAAAACCAGCGACAAAATCAAACAACCGCCAATGAAGATAACCACGCCTGAAGTGATGGTACCAATAAGCTGTGGCACCTTGGTTTTTATAGTGCGCTCAACATATCCATGGATAAACTCTTGCTTTACAAAGCGGGATACCAAAATAGTAAAAATCAGAGCAGCAGTTCCTGCCACATACTCCCACACTGACGTACCATTTATTTGGAGAACATAGGCGATGGGTTCGATAAAACCCTCGGTGAGATTGCTCAGCACGATGAGCACCACCATCGCAATAACTAATCCTCGGTAACTTGTTTTCATAGCCTGAACCTGCGTGAATCTTGTTACATGGAAGCGGGCAGGCGGACGATAAATCCAGGCGCATCGCTGCCCGATACACCCAGACTTCCACCAAAGTGCTCGACGATCAACCGCGCTAACACCACACCGATCAAACTCTTGTTAGCACCGTCTGGTGACAGGCCTGCCGCCATTTTTTCTAAAAATTGGCGGCTTTCGTCGAGCAATTTTTCCGTTGGTGCGTCGGCCCCGGCAAAGGCCGTGCCACTCAGGCTTATCAGCAGCCATTTGTCGCTGTCCTGGCTAAGCGACAGCAGCACCTCGCCCTGTCCCGACAGCTGGGCGGCGTATGCAACCAGGTTGGACAGGGCTTTTTCTACCAAGGCGGGCTCACCGCGGGTCGCGGGAAGGTTGGCCTGGATCTGGGTCTTGACATGGAACTGCGGAAACCGTTGGTACAGCGCAACATCCGCCTGCAAGCGCTCCATGGACGCTGCGACCGACATGAGCGAACTATTGGACTGGGCCAAGCCTTGGCGGAATACTTCGATCTGCTCGTAGTCGGCCACCAAGCGCATCAGGTTTTCTGACTCTGTTAGGGCGAATGCCAGATGCTGGCGCGGGGCGGCAATATCGCCGTCACCCAAGACCCGCGCAGCCGTTTTGAGCTGTCCGGTAATTGCCAACAGAGGCTCGCTAAGAGAGGACATCAGGTGCGCGAAAAAACGGCGTTTCACAGCGTCAAGCTGCTTAACCTTTTCTATTGCCACCTGACCCAGGGCGATCTGCGTTTCCATCATCTCACGCTGTACGCCGAACGAACCCATCATGCCCGCGCGTATCGCATCGAGCTTGACGTAACCGATCACTGACAACAAGGACAGCACCAAAAAGGCAATGGTGAACCGAATCCACGCATCCACCATGGCAGTGGCAAATTTCGCGGTCATATCACCGACCACTGCCACAGTCACGATCGGATCGCCGTTAAAGCTGGGTACCTTGAGGGTGTGGATGAAGACCTTTTTTTCCCCCGCGTCGGTAATAATAAATTTGCTCGCACGCGGGTCAAAATCAGCGACTCGAATCATGTTTTGGGTGGCAGTGTCGCTGTAATCAAAGAAGATATCGTCACCCTTTTTGATGTCGGTTTTGTCGTCACTTGAGCGTTCAGTATTTTTCCAAACGGCCTCTGTGATTCCGAAGCCCCAACTCATCTCGGATTTGTCTGCGGCTTCTTCCAGCGGGTAATGGAAGCTGGTCACGAACTCGATAGCCCCCTGGAACTCCTCCTCTTTGAACACTGGCACCAAGGCGCGTATACCAACCACACCTCCATCGCCGGTTTCTACCACCATCAAACGCTGCTGCTTTTTCGAAACCTCGACGACTGAGTGGCGGACTTTGGACATGTCCATTTGTCCCAATTCGGGGTGGTGGGCGCGATAGAACAGCGTCGCTGGCGGCACGTAGAGATTGATTTGCGTCAGGTCGTGGCGCTTGCGAACGGATTCATAGAAGCTATCCAGTTCTTCCGCTGTTTTTTTGCGGTCACGCCTCTCAAAGGCATGGATAAGTTCATGGTCAAGCAGCAGCACGTCGGCCCCCAGACCCATGGCGCGGTATCTGCTTTTCACTAACTCTTCGAAAATAACTTCGAACTTTTTAAAGTTCGCTTCCGCTAGTTCGATGATGTGATCTGTTCTGGTTTTGTACGCTGATACGCCTACAAAACCTGCAACCAGCAAGGAGATCAGAATCAGCCCGGCAATTATCCAAGGGTTCGACTTAATTTTCATAGGGAAACGTCAAGTTTTAAATGGGAAGCGGTATGGCGTAAATGCAAGGATCACCGGAGCGGCACAAGGTGCCTACTGTGGCCCCTTAAAGGTGGGCGATTGCCAAGGCGCCCACGGTGACACCGATTGCGCCGGCGACGAACATGCCGATTTTGAGCCATTTTCTCCGGGTCAACAGTGCAATAGCTGCCAGCGCAATAGACACTTGCAATACGGTGGTGGCCTGCGCCCAGCGGTGGTGCTGGTGCATCTCTGCATCTGATTTTTGGTCCCAGTCAACAGACAGCGCCTCTAATTGTTCGGCCTTGGCCTTTATCTCAGTCTTTTCTTCTTTGTAGCGCTTGATCTCGGCTTCGTAGAACTCTTTTTTACCCTCTGGTGCTAAATCCAAGGCCAATTCGTTGAGGTTTTGCTTGGTACTTTTAGCTTGAAAATAACTCCACTGATTCGCCGCCTCGGTTTTTTTGATGGCCGCATTGTTTTTGTACAGACCCGCATTCGCTTGCGTGGCGCCGCCCATATATCCAAACAGTGCGCCCACCGTGGCGATCATTGCGGTAAACAAAGCAATCTGGCTTGTCATATTGCCGCTGTCTTGGTGGTTGGCTCCGTGTTGCGCTGCGTGCTCCAACTCGTGGTCGTGGGGGCCGTGGACGTGAAAACCTGAACCTGACATGCTTAACTCCTAATCAATTTTGACAAAATAAATTCTATCGTATATCCGCCACACTGTTTTCTATCTGCAACCAATGTACTGCAAAGTGTCGCGCAGGTTGCTGAAATAGGATTCAATAAAACGACCTTGTATAACCTTACCATTGCAATATTTCAGAACTGATTTAGTCATTGCGAATAAGACCGGCTATTTGACTTATTCGTGGTTTTAATGAGTTCGATTCTTATCGCTTTTCCAGCCAGGTAAGGGCTCACCGTGCACCTTTCGGTGAAAGGGGTGCTGTTTCTGATTCTGACTACCAGGCCGCAGCCAAGCGGCTTGAGGCCCCCGACATGTGCTGCCGGGGGGTGTCCAGATCTTTCTTTAGCGTGGCGCAGGTTTGGGCGGGGGCGGCGTGGCTCCAAAGGGGTTCATGGCAACCTGGGCCGGGGCTGGGGCCGCGGCTGGCCCAGCGCCGGCGGGGGGCGGTGGAAGTTGGTCACTCAAGGTCTTGAGGAAAGCGAGCACATCGTCAATCTCACGCTCGGTGAGCGCAGGCCCGGTAGACGCGGCTCGGTCAAATGGAGCCCGGTCGCTCACGATATTGGCCAAATAGGCCGCAGGCAAGTCATTGGGTACACCAGCTGAGCCGTACCAGCGCTTGGGGTCGCTGTTGCGGCTGGAATAGAAGCTCACCACGTCGCGCAGATTGTTAAAAAATCCGTTGTGCATGAATACCTGGCGCTGCGCCACGTTGCGCAGGGACGGCATTTTGAAAGTACCGCAGAATTTTTCCACACTCACGTCAGCTGGAACGTTGGCGCTAAGCGCTGGGCGCGTCCTTTGTGGCCCGCACAAGCCCAGGTCGAAGTACGAAGGATTGGCATTGGCTGGAATGGCCATATTGCGCGGAATGCCGCTGGCGTAGTGCCCAAAGTCGGTAAAAAGGTTGTCGGTCTGGCCGCTGGCCTTGGGGTTCATGGTGTGGCAGCTCGCGCAATTGCCTTTTTTCGCATCCATGAACAGGTTCATTCCGCTGGTCTCGGTGGGCGTGAGCTGAGCTTTGCCAGCGACAAACTGGTCGTAGCGCGAAGAAAACGACTGAAACTTAGCAGTGGCTTCATGGGCTGCAATGGCCTGGGCTACACGGTCGAAGGCTTTGGTGGAGTCCTTGAAGACGTCGGCACCAAAGACGGTTCGCATTTGGCTGGCGTAGTTTGACGCTGCAATTTTTGCCATAACGCTGGCTGCGTCCTTGTTGTTCATCTCCGAGGCAGCGAGAAACGGACCTTGTGCTTGTTGTGTCAGGCTATCCACCCGTCCGTCCCAGAACAAACCACCCATTGGGTCTACGTCACCATCACGCACGCGAAAAGAAAATGCGGGGGTGAAACTGCTGTAGGAGTTGTGCATGACGGCGCGGGTGCCAAAGACCTTAGCTCGGCTGCCCTGGGGCACGCCTATAGGAGATCCATTAAGGCTGGCAAACCCAGTGGCTGGCGAGTGGCAACTGGCGCAAGCCGTGCCGCGCGGCTCGGACAAATTGGTGTCATTGAATATTTTTTCACCTAAATCCTGCAAGGCGGTGCGTACAGGCGCAGGCGCGACCACGGGCTTGGCTGCAGGTGCTGGCGCGGCGGTCACTGGCTTGGCTGACAAAGTTGTCGTCTGGGCTGCTGTAGCCTTGGGCATTGCCACTGCCACTGGGGGTTTGGGAGCGGGGCCTACTGGCTTGCCCGCGGGCATCGCAGGCTTGGGCGCACCTGGCGGCGGCTTAGGGGGCGCACCCCCAGGAGGCGCTGGTGCAGCCAGGGCGCCAAAAAGCACCAGCGCATTGCTGGCTACGATGGCCAATACCGCTCCATAGGCGGATGATCTCCGCTTGGACGATGTGAGGGGCAGGGCAAAAGAGACGGTAGTTTTCACGGAAATAACTCCTGGGAAAGGGTTTTGCTTCAGGGAGCGGGTTGCGGGGGAGGCGGATTGATGGAGCGCAGCTGGTTTCGCCCGGCGACCACTTGGTACTCCACGTCGACATGGATGTGGGCCAGGCGCAAAGCGTCCAGGGTAAGAGGGGGTGGTGGCAAAATTGAACCGTCGAAAACCACCATGGTCAAGGGCGTGGTCTGGCCGTCGAGCAGCACTGCAATGCTCTTGCCATCGGCCGCAATGCTTTGTACAAAACCACCTTGGCGTATGACGCTGTCGCCAGGAACGGTGCTTGGGCAATTGATGCTGGTGGCCACAGGGGTCGTTCCGGGGGGGCCGCGCATTGCGCGCACCTCCAAGAACACCATTGGTCCGCTTTGGGGGCAGTTCGCGCTGATTACCGTGGCACTTCCGATGGCAACCTTTGCCTCGCGCAGGGTGAGGCTTTTGGCGGTGGCGTCCCACGGTATGGCGCCCTTGAGCAGGATTTCGCCACCCAGGTCTTGGGCTTTGTTTCGCAATTGAAGGGTGGTGGCAGTCCAGACGCCATTTTGCAATGTGGCCTCCAGCAAGAGCGGCGCAGGGGTGCTGGGAAATTGACTCTGCAAGTTCTCAGGTATCGCAATGGGCCGGCCTTGGGCCCGCAATTGGCCACCCGACACGTCGGACGCGGCCGCCATGACATCGAGGCGCAGTAATTGGGTGCCTGTGGGCACCGGAGCGGCGTCCTTGGTGCGCGTGGCCTGTTGGGTTAGAGAAGCGCTGGCCCACTGGCTCAACCACGCTGTTACTTGACTACCCACTGGCATCGGGGGTGAAGACCCGACATCAATCACCACGCCGCTGTCGTTGAGCGTGAATTTACTTTGGCCCACTGAAGTGACCTGGCCGCTGATGAGAAGCTCAAAAGACCCTGACAATTTTTCAATCCGAGATGCCACCAACACGGGGATTCCCCTGGCAGCATCCTGCGTCCACACGCCGTGCACCTCTACCGAATCGTCTTTGGCAATCGAGCCAATGCCGTCATAGGCTTCGACCACGGTGGCGGTGCCACTCGTATCGCTGACGGACACCACCCGAACCCACTGGCCCATGACTTGCAGGTAAACACCGTCCGAGCTTGCGCTGGTCACCGGGCCACGCAATTGCGGCAATATCTCAATCGTGTCGGCCACGCCATCTTTGCTCTGGCTGACGCGCACACGCTGGCCGAGCTTGGCCGCGCTCACTGTTGTTGACCTGTCGGCACTTTCAATTGTGCTCACCGCGTTGCTGTCGTCGTATTCGACCCCGTTGACAATCACGCTGCCAAAACCGGAGACCGAACCCTCTGCGATGCCGCTGCCGCCGCTGCCTACGCCCGACAGTGAGATGCCACCACCACAGGCGAGCAAAAACGAGCTCAGCAGAAGCACGGCCGTCGCTCGCAGTACTGAGCAATGGCGGGGAAACGTATTTTTCATTTCGTGTGATCTCTTTTGTTTTCGGACTTAAATTCGGGGGCCGAGAAGGTGAACAGTCCCAGGCGAAAGCGCTGCGGTGCTGGGTGGTCGATGTCGCGATCACACAAGGGGACCGCCTTGGCCATCACCTCTTGCAGCACGTGGGCCCACAAGGCGTTGGCCATCAAATTGAGCTCTTGCACCGACTCGGCACTCAGCCCATCGGCAAACACGCTTTGTTCCAAGAACTTGGGCCCACTTGCGCCGTTGAGGTTGTGCACGCCAGCGGCCAAATGGTCTGCCACCGAGCCTGCCAACAGTTCGCGCGACTCCTTGTGCTTGGCATCCGGCACAAAAGCCTCGCGCAAGAGCTGGACTTGGCCGTCCACTTCACGCGCCACCCCCAGACGCTGCATTTCCTGCAACACAGCGCGGGGATGGAAGTCTTTGGATACCGCACGCGCCAGCGCCTCAAATGACGGGGCGTCGCCACTGAAAGGGATGCGGTCACTCCAGTCCTCCCGGCTCAGCCAACGCGTAAGCACCTGGTTTGCCGCGCTGGGCTTGCCCCAGCTGGAGCCGTCCTCTTTGACACGGGCCATGGTCTGATGGGCCGACTCCCGAAAGGCCCGAACGTCCTTGCGGTGCAGACCGGACAACAGACTGATGGCCGAATCGCTGTCGCGCTGGCCGCTGCGCTCAAGCTCCAAACGTGCCTGCGCCAAAAACACCGGCTTGAGCGCCTGGGCGAATTCGGCATAGCCCACGCCTGTTCGAAGCATCCACAGAACCAAAGGCTCTGCGATCGCCAAAGCCTCGTCCATCACGCCTTGGGTCGGACTGGGGGAAACCGGTGGAATGTTCATAGCACCGAGTATATGGGATTTTTTCCCATTTACAACAATTTTTTTATTTAACGCATATTTTTTGTGCTTTTCACACGCATTGCCGGCGTTGGCTCCGCTCTCTCAAGCAGGTAAAAGCGCTCTGAACACCCATTTGGAAAAGCGGTTTTGCTGCGCCCAGCGATGCCCAATACGGCGCGCTGGGCAAGCATGCGGGTTGGCCTTGGGCGGGGGGTGGGGCGGTGCATGCCCCGGGGTGCTCGTGGATTAGAAGAAGCCGATCAGTCCAACACCCACGTGGTCCGCATTGAATAGGGAGCCCTCATGGGTGAATGACTCCTGCACTGCGCGCAGGTTGAGGCCCCAAGACTGCTTGGGAGAGCGCTCAGTCGTAGCCATAGATGTGCCAAACAGATACTGCAACTCAAGGACCGATCCGGGCTTGGCGCTGTAGCCACCCGTACCCGCGAGCGAAGCCAGCGTGCCCGTGCCCGCCAACTCGCCGACCGATTGCCGCGCGCCCACACCAATGCGCAGCGCCGGTGTAATGCTTAAAAAACCGGTTACTTCTGAGGACAAGGTGGTAAAGCTCAGGCCACCGTCGTAACTGTGGCCACCTTGATAGCGCTGGGTGGCAGGGTCATAGGTGCCAGCTTCGTATTGCGATGTGCCTTGGCGCCCAAGCGACGCGCTAGCCCGTAGCGCCACCCAAGGGGTGAACCGGTATTCGGCACCCCCACTGAACGAGCCCAACACGCCACCGGCACTCAGGTTAATCGCCGTCGTCTGCCCCGTTAGTCGGTCTGTTACCTGGGTTTTGGCCAATGAATCACCACCAAAAGTGACCCCAACCCCCAAGAAGGCACGCCAGGCTGAGTCATCTGCATGGGCTGCCATACAGGCCAACAAGCCTGCGGTCGTTATCAATTTTTTCATCGCGCCTCCCATTGATTTAAATTTAAAATATTGTTACACAACGGGAATTAAGATTTTTGAATTTCATCTGGAAATTACCCTGCGATGGGGTCACCAATGCGGGCCTGTAAGCTCGCCCAACCGTTCATTCCCCACGCCATGATCACCTTCTACAACCCCCACCACGCCCTGCACCAGGGCCAGTTCGAGATGTTCCGTGGCGCACTCGTCCCCTGCCACGAAGTGCCCGCGCGCGCCGACCACGTGCTGGCAGAGTTGCAGCGCCGTCACTTGGGCCCGGTGCGCAATCCGCAACCCTTTGCCGCTGCCGCGCTGGAGTCCATCCACAGCCCGCGCTACCTCAAGTTTCTGGAAACCGCCTGGAGCCAATGGGTGGCCCTTGACCCCGCCAACGCCGCGCACGACGCGCTGCCCAGCGTGTGGCCCACGCGCGGTTTTCGCACGGATGTGGAGCCGGATAACTTTGCCGCCCGCATGGGCCTGTATTCGTTTGACGCCGGTTCGCCCCTCACGTCCGGCACCTGGGTGGCGGCGCGTGCCGGGGCCGAATGCGCCCTGAGCGCCGCAGACCAGATTGCGCAGGGCGCACGCGCCGCTTTCGCCCTGAGCCGCCCGCCCGGCCACCATGCCGGTGCTGACTTTTTTGGCGGCTATTGCTTTCTGAACAATGCCGCCCTGGCCGCGCAGTACCTGCGCAACAGTGGCCTGGAGCGCGTGGCGATTTTGGACGTGGACTACCACCACGGCAACGGCACGCAAGCCATTTTTTATGACCGCCCAGACGTGTTCTTCGCCAGCCTGCACGGCGACCCGCGCACCGAATATCCCTTCTTTTTGGGCCACGCCGACGAGACAGGCTTGGGTGCAGGCGAGGGCGCCAACCTCAATTTGCCGATGCCGCGCGGCACCGCTTATCCCGAATGGTCCGACGCCCTGGAAGTGGCACTAGCGGCGATTGGCCGCTTTGGCGCACAGGCGCTGGTCATTTCGCTGGGGGTGGATACCTTTGCGGGCGACCCCATCTCTGGCTTCGCGCTGCAAAGCGACGATTACCTGCGCCTGGGCGAGCGCCTGGCCGCCGTAGGCCTGCCCACGGTGCTGGTGTTTGAGGGCGGCTACGCGGTGGATGCGGTGGGGGTTAACGCGGTCAATGTGTTGCAGGCGTTTGGGTGAGAGTTGTCACATTGCAGTCATAAGTTCTTGTATCTACAATAACCTGTGAAAATCACCTTCGATCCTCGCAAGCGCGACGAAGCTTTGCTTAAGCGGGGGCTGAACTTTGAAGACGCCGCCCTGGTCTTCGCCGGCACCACACTGGAGCTGGAAGACACGCGCAGGGACTATGGCGAGATGCGCATGATCTGCTTCGGAAAGTTGGAAGGCCGAATGGTGGTGGTTGGATATGCACCGCGTGGCGCGGATCGCCATGTTTTTAGCATGAGGAAAGCCAATGACCGCGAAAAAAGGCGCATCGCGCCGCTCCTTGAAGTCTGACCTGGCGCGGGTGGACGCGCATACCGTGGCGCCCGAGGAATATGAAGATCTGCCCGAACTCACCGACGAGATGCTGTCGCGCGCAACGATTAACAAAGGTGGCAGGCCCATCTCAAGCAACCCGCGTCAGTTGATTTCCTTGCGATTGCCCGCAGACGTGATTGCGCACTGGAAGGCCACCGGGCCTGGCTGGCAAACCCGCATGGCGGAACGCTTGAGCAAGGTGGGGTAACAGGTTCCCCGCCAGTGGGCAGGCGGCTTTCAGCGCATGAGCGCGGGCCCTAAATATCCCGCCTGCGCTGCGCCCACACCAGTGTCGCAGTCGCCAGACCCGACACCAACACCAAGACCAGCGGAAAACCCAGCCAGGGCGAGGCGTCAATCAGCGCGCCTGAGATAGATGAGGCCACCAGCGCGCCCAGCGTATAGGTCAGTACCAGCACCGCCGTGCTGTTGACCAGGGTGATGCCGCGCTCGCGGCTGCTGATGTCGGTCATGGTGAGCGTGTACAAATTTCCACCGGCTGCACCCCATACGGCGGCGATGGGCCACATCAGCCAAGGCGCATCCAACACGCCAAAGAGGACAAAGGACGCTGCCAGCAGCAAGGCCACCAGCGCCAGCATCACGGTGCGTCGGCCTTGTTCCGGGTTGGCCAGGCGGTCGATCAGCATGCCCGTGGGGAACGCCAGCAACATGCCGCCCAGGCCGCTCACCGACACCAGCAAAGTGGCCGCGCCCGTGGGTAGCCCCAGTGTCAAGCCATACAGCGGCAAGATGGACGCCAGCCCTAGCTCAAAAAATCCGCCAACAAAGCCCGCCAGCATGACAACCGGGTGCGCTGCCACGGCGTGCCAAAGGCCGGCAAAACCGACCTTGGCTGAATCGGCGTCGTGTTCGGGCGGCGTGCGCGGCACCAGCGCCGTCCACGCCAGGCCCACCACCAAAAAGCCAATCACCACCCACAGCGCATACGGGCTGCCGTCGCCCAGCCAGGCCAAAAGCGCCGGGCCCACGACAAACGTCAGGCCGATCATGGTGGCGTAGGCGCCAATGTAGCGGCCACGCTGTTCGGGCGGGGTGAACTCGGCGATAAAAGCCTCGGCCAGCACCCAGCGCAGGCCCCCGGCCACGCTGGCGCACAGCTCCAGCGCAAACCAGATTTCTAGCCGGGTGGTCAGCAAAAAACCAAAGGCGGTGGCCAGCGGCACGATAGACGCCAGCCACAGCGCACGCCTGCGCCCAATGCGCCGGGTGATCTGCGAGGCAAAGGGCGTGATCAGAAAGATTCCCAGCCACGAAGTGGCGGCGAACAAACCAGCCACGGTGTTGGACACATCTGCGCGGCGCAGCAGCAAAAGCAGCAGCGGCGAAAGCATGAAGATGCCCGTGAGCTGAAACAGCGTCGAGCCAAAAATCGCCAGCAAACCCTGGCGCGA
>CAMDHS010000039.1 GCA_945898115.1 Comamonas sp. lk | reverse complement strand
CAATTTGGCATGAGCGAAGCGCAGCTGCGCGAGCTCAACAACCTTCCCAAAGGCATGCTGATCAAACCCGGCTCCACACTGCTGGTCACACGTGCCACCCACAGCGCGTCGGAAGTAAGCGAGGCCGTGGCCGACCGGGGCGAAGTGAGCTTTGCCCCCGAAATCGTGCAAGTGCGCAAAACCGTGCGCGCCGCCAAAGGCGACTCGGTAGCCAGCATCGCCAAGCGCTACGCCACCACCCCAGGCAAGGTGGCCCAGTGGAACAAGGTAGCGGCCAACGCCAGCTTCAAGGCCGGCCAAAACGTGGTGGTCTATGTGTCTGCTAGCGCTGCAAAAGCCAAACCCAAGGCCTCGGGTGCGGCCAAAGGGAAGGCGACCAAGCGCCCGGTGGTGAAGAAGACGCGGGTTGCGGGGGTGAAGAAGCAGAAGGCTTGAGGGGGCGGCGATTAACGCAGGCAGTGCCAAACGAACCGGGGAAGACTCCCTAGGATTGCGCAGCCACCCACCCGTAAGCCGGCCCTCAGGCAGCGCCGTTACAATTTGTGCCATGTTTCACGCCCACCCGTTCACCTTGAACAGCGCCATCGCCCCTGCGGCAGATGGCGGTGCGCGTGCAAACACCTCCAAAACCACGACCATTAAGGGCTGATCCAGCTCCGGTTCGTCGTGCACCCCCCGGCCAGACGAGCCGGGCAAACAGCCAGGTCTGGGCATGTTTTAAAACTGAAAGGGCGTTGAAATGAGCAAGTTAGTAGGATTGGTGGGCTGGCGCGGCATGGTCGGCTCGGTGTTGATGGGCCGTATGCAGACCGAGGGCGATTTCGACCTGATTGAGCCTCTGTTTTTCTCCACATCCAACTCCGGCGGCAAAGCCCCTGCCTTGGCCAAGAACGAAACCACGCTGCAAGACGCCTTCAATATTGACGCGCTCAAGCGTTGCGAGATCATCATTAGCGCCCAAGGCGGCGACTACACCACCGAAGTTTTCCCCAAGCTGCGCGCCGCAGGCTGGAACGGCCATTGGATTGACGCCGCATCCACCCTGCGCATGGAAAAAGACGCGGTCATCATCCTCGACCCCGTCAATTTGCCGGTGATCCAGAAGGCCCTGGCCGCTGGCGGCAAAAACTGGGTGGGCGGCAATTGCACCGTCAGCTGCATGCTGATGGGCGTGGGCGCGCTGTACAAGGCGGGCTTGGTGGAATGGATGAGCACGCAGACTTACCAGGCGGCTTCGGGCGGCGGCGCGCAGCATATGCGCGAGTTGCTGACCCAATACGGCACGCTACATACAGAAGTCAAAGCCCTGCTGGACGACCCCAAAAGCTCGATTCTGGAAATCGACCGCCTGGTCGCGGCCAAGCAGCGCAGCTTGACCAGTGCCGAGACCGCCAACTTTGGCGTGCCGCTGGGTGGTAGCCTGATCCCCTGGATAGACAAGGATCTGGGCAACGGAATGTCCAAAGAAGAATGGAAAGGCATGGCCGAGACCAACAAGATTTTGGGTCAGGGCCCGGATTTTGGTTCGCTGGAAACCCCGGTAGACGGGTTTTGCGTGCGCATTGGCGCCATGCGCTGCCACAGCCAGGCGCTGACCTTCAAGCTCAAGAAAAACGTGCCCGTGGCCGACATCGAAGCCATGATTGCCGCCGACAACCCGTGGGTCAAGCTGGTGCCCAACACCCGCGAAGCCACCGTGCGCGACCTGACCCCCGTGGCGGTGACCGGCACGATGACGATTCCGGTGGGCCGCGTGCGCAAGCTAGCGATGGGCGACGACTACGTGGGCGCTTTCACCGTGGGTGACCAGCTGCTGTGGGGCGCGGCCGAGCCGCTGCGCCGCATGTTGCGCATCTTGCTGGCGGCCTAAAGCGCCACGACAGGCAAACGCAAGCCCGAAGCGGGCCTTGCGTTTGCCTTGAATAAAATGAAGATTTGGTAATAAATATGCTTTGCCAGCGGTTTGCTAGGTCATTTGCAAAGACTTGTCGCCGATAATGGCCTTTTGGCACAAAGGTGCTTGGGCTAAAGAGAAAGGCTGGATCCGTAATTGACCGCTCATCAACGTTTTTTGCGCACGTCTGCTGCGCCCGTGGCGGCGGCCCTGATCGCCCTAGGCGCCTTTGACGCCCACGCGCTGTCCATGGGCAAGGTACGGGTTCAGTCTGCGCTGGGGCAAAGCCTGCTTGCGGAAATTGACCTTGCAGACCTGAGCGAAGACGAAGCCAAGACGCTTAAATCGTCGCTGGCCTCGCCCGGCGCCTTTACCGGTATGGGGCTGGAGTACAACCCAGCGCTCAACGGCACCCAAATTGCACTGCAGCGCCGCGCCAACGGAAGCCGCTACCTCAAACTCTCCAACAACCGCCCGCTGAACGACCCCTTTATTGACATCGTGGTGGAGCTGAGCTGGGCGTCCGGGCGCATTGTTCGCACCTACACCATTCTGTTAGACCCGCCCAAAGCGCAGGAAAGCGCATCAGCCGCATCGCTGCCAGCGCCCGTGGCAGAGACGCCAGTGGTAACAACCGCGCCGGCCAGCACTCCAGCCGCCGCCCCGGCAGCGCAAGCCGCGCTCCTTGCATCCGCGCCAGCACCCCAGGCCGCACCAGCGCCTGCGGTGGCAGCCACTCCGGCGGCACCCAAAGCAGCGGCCACGGCGGCCCCCGCCGTGAACCCACCCAGCACTTCCGACGCCGAGCGCAAGCGCATTCGTGTGCGCAGTGGCGATACTGCTGGCAAGATCGCCCGCTCCACCGCTCCCGAAGGGGTGACGATTGAGCAAATGCTGGTGGCCATGCTCAGCGCCAATCCGTCCGCTTTTGCCGATGGAAATGTCAACCGCCTGCGTGCAGATGCCGAGCTTGTGACCCCAGACGCTGCGCTTGCCAAGAAAACCCCGCAAAGCCAGGCGCGCCAGATCATCGGCATCCAGAACCAGGACTTCCAGGCCCTGCGCCGTGGCCTCGCCAGCAAGGCGCCCGCCGCGCCCGCGCCGACCAAGCAGTCCGAGGCGGCTGGCCCGGTTACCAAGCCCACGCCACCGAGCACACCCAAAGCGGCGCCCAGCGACACGCTCAAGCTGTCCAAAGACTCGGTCCAGGACAAGGCGGACAAAGCCAGCATGGAGCAAATCGCCCAACAGCGCGCCAAGACCGAAGCCAGCGAGCGCGCCCGCGAGCTTGCCAAAAACATTGAAGAACTCAACCAGCTGGCAAAAGTAGCGGCCAAGCCCGAACCAGCGGCAGCAGCCGTTGAAAGCGCAGCGCCTGCCGCCGATCTTGTGGCGCCTGCCAGCCCGGCATCTGCGCCCACCAAGATCGCAGGCCCAGCAGTCACCACGGGGCTGCCCACCGCGCCCGCACCTTCGAAGGGTGACTTGCTTGAAACCGCCATGCAAAACCCGGGCGTTAGCGGCACGCTGCTGGCTGGTTTGGGTCTGTTGCTCGGGTTTGGCTGGTACCGCCGGCGACAAGGCCAGCAAGCGGGTTCGATGGCAAAAGCTGGTAGAGGCCAATGGGACAACACTGCAAGCACCGCCTTTGATATCGGTGGCGGCGGCCGCGTGGATACGACCGACATCGGAACTGCCGCGCTGAGTTCTACCCTGTACCCCGACAGCCAGCTGGAAGTTGCGCACGAGCTAGACCCCGTGGCCGAAGCCGAGGTCTACTTGGCCTACGGCAAAGATGTGCCGGCCGAAGAAATCCTCAAAGAAGGCCTGCAGCAAGACCCCACCCGGGTGGCTATCCACCTTAAGCTCCTTGCCATCTTCGCCAAACGCGGCGACGCCAAGAGCTTTGATGCCATGGCCCGCGAGGTGAGCGCACTGGTACAAGCCAACGGCCCCGATTGGTCCCAAGTGCAGGACATGGGCCGCTCGCTTGATCCGTCGAACTCGCTTTATGGCGCACCCACCGCCCCGGCGGCGCAGGCCAGCGCGCCGGACGCAGCCCGTTTCGAGCAGTCGATGTTCAGCTTGGACGCCGAATCGATGCAAGCCCTGTCATCCACGTCCAAGGCAACGAGCAACGCTGCAGACAAAGCACCATTAGCAAGCACCGAACCCAGCTTCGACCTGACATCCATTTCCCTGGAGCCCCAGCCCAGCGCCCAAGCAGCGCCCACTGCCGCATCCCCAGCACCCAGCACCGACCGCCTGGACGCCACGCTGGCCCTGGCCGAGCAGTTCCTAGAAATTGGCGAAAAAGAAGGTGCGCGCGCCCTGCTCGAAGAAGTGATTTCTGGTGGAAGCGATGCGCTACGCCAGCGCGCCACCAGCCTGCTGTCCAAGGCCGGATGAAGCGACAAAGCCCCCGCCCGACCACGGAACCGGCGTGCGTATTGCGCTAGGCGTGAGCTACAGCGGCCAGTCCTACCAGGGCTGGCAAAGCCAGGCCTCTGGCCTGACGGTGCAAGACCGGCTGGAAGCAGCACTTGGCCAGTTCACCCAGCAGCGCGCGTCCACCCTGTGCGCCGGGCGCACCGACGCCGGCGTGCACGCGCTGATGCAGGTGGTGCATTTCGACACCGAGATTGACCGTGACGCCCACGCCTGGGTGCGCGGCACCAACGCCAGCCTGCCCAAAGACATTGCCGTGGAATGGGCCATGCCGGTGCCCGCCAGCTTTCATTGCCGCGCCAGCGCCACCACGCGGCGCTATGCCTATGTGCTGCGCCAGTCCGAGGTGCGGCCCACGGTGGACGCCGACCGGGTGGGCTGGACTTTTTACCCAGTGGACGGCGACGCCATGCGCGAAGCCACCCAGTACGTCCTGGGCGAGCACGATTTCAGCTCGTTTCGTGCATCGCAGTGTCAGGCGCTGTCGCCGGTCAAGCATCTGCACGAGATTTCGATCAGCCAACGCGGCGCTTACTGGCGCTTTGAGTTCGAAGCCAACGCCTTTTTGCACCACATGATTCGCAACCTGATGGGCTGCCTGCTGCAAATTGGCCAGGGCAAACGCCCGCCGTCGTGGATGCAAGAAGTGCTGCACGCGCGCGACCGCGACGCCGCTGCGCCCACGTTTTCGCCCGCAGGCCTGTACTTTTTAGGGCCGCGCTACCCCGCGCACTTCGGCATTCCAGAGCGCACACCTGCGTATGATTGGCTGCCATGAGCCCCTCTTCCACCCCGACCCGCACCCGCATCAAGTTGTGTGGCATGACCCGCGAGCAAGATGTGGACGCGGCCGTGGATGCGGGCGCAGACGCCGTGGGTTTTGTGCTGTATGCGCCCAGTCCGCGCTTTGTGAGCCCCGCGCGCGCGGCCGAACTGGCCCGGCGCCTGCCGCCTTTTGTCACACCCGTGCTGCTGTTTGTGAACCACAGCCCGGCAGAAGTGGCCGCCGCCTGCGCGCTGGTGCCCCACGCCACCGCCCAATTCCATGGCGACGAGAGCGCCGAGCAGTGCCTGGAAATGAGCGGGCACGGCGCCCGGCCCTACCTGCGCGCAGCCCGCATTCCCCTAGGGCCAGACGCGGCGCAGTTTGACCTCGTAAAATACGCGCACATTTATTTCCAGGCCCAGGCCATTCTGCTCGACGCTCATGTTGACGGATTTGGCGGCGGCGGCAAGGCATTCAATTGGTCACTTCTTCCTCCAAGCGTCAACGCTCACCTCGTCTTGAGTGGTGGGTTGACTGCAGCAAACGTGGGCGATGGCATCGCGCAATTGCGCCCGCGTTGTAACACGCTGGCCGTAGACGTGAGCTCGGGCATAGAAGCCGATGCACCCGGGGGCACAACCCTCAAGGGCATCAAAGACCCCGAAAAAATCAACCAGTTTGTCGCAGCCGTTCGCGCAGCCGACCAACACCTTGCAAGATTGTCATAAACACCATGTTCTCTTACCAACAACCTGATCTGGGCGGCCACTTTGGCAAATACGGCGGCAGTTTCGTCTCCGAGACCCTGACGCACGCCATCAACGAACTCAAAGACGCGTACGCCCAGTACCAAAACGACCCGGCTTTTGTGGCCGAATTCAAGTCGGAACTGGCGCATTTTGTGGGTCGTCCCTCGCCGATTTACCACGCCGACCGCATGAGCCGCGAGATGGGTGGCGCGCAGATTTACCTCAAGCGCGAAGACCTGAACCACACCGGCGCCCACAAAATCAACAATACCATCGGCCAGGCCATGCTGGCCAAACGCATGGGCAAGCCCCGCGTGATTGCCGAGACCGGCGCCGGCCAGCACGGCGTGGCCACCGCCACCATTTGCGCCCGCTACGGCCTGGAATGCGTGGTCTACATGGGCAGCGAAGACGTCAAGCGCCAAAGCCCCAACGTCTACCGCATGAAGCTCTTGGGCGCCACCGTGGTGCCGGTTAACAGCGGCAGCCGCACCCTGAAAGACGCACTGAACGAAGCCATGCGCGACTGGGTGGCCAATGTGGACAACACCTTCTACATCATCGGCACCGTGGCCGGCCCGCACCCCTACCCCATGATGGTGCGCGACTTCCAGAGCATCATTGGCACCGAATGCATTGCGCAAATGCCCGAGATGCTGGCCCGCCAACACGCCGCCAGCACCCAACCGGACGCGGTAATTGCCTGCGTGGGCGGTGGCAGCAACGCCATGGGTATTTTTCACCCCTACATTCCATTTGAAAATACGCAGCTCATTGGCGTGGAGGCCGCTGGCGAGGGTCTGGACAGCGGCAAGCATTCAGCGTCCATCCAGCGCGGCAGCGCAGGCGTTTTGCACGGCAACCGCACCTATTTGCTGCAAGACGACAACGGCCAAGTGACCGAGACGCACAGCATCAGCGCCGGGCTGGACTACCCCGGCGTAGGCCCAGAGCACGCGTTTTTGAGCGACATTGGCCGCGCCCAGTACGTTGGCATTACCGACAAAGACGCGCTTGCCGCTTTCCATTACCTGTGCCGCACCGAGGGCATCATCCCCGCGCTGGAATCCAGCCACGCCGTGGCCTACGCCATGAAGCTGGCCAAAACCATGCGCACCGACCAGTCCATTTTGGTTAACTTGTCTGGCCGAGGCGACAAGGACATTGGTACCGTGGCTGACCTGAGCAATGGCGACTTTTATTGCCGCCCCAGCTGCCAGGGCCAAGGCGTTAAAGGTGGCGAGCAGCCGATCATGATGGTTAAAGCGGGAGCCTTGAGCGCCGACGGGCCGCCCCTAGGCGCGAAGGCCCCCTCGGGGGGCAGCGCAGCACACGCAGTGGCAAGCGTGGGGGCACGTCTATGAGCCGCATTGACGCAACTTTTGCTGCGCTCAAGGCTTCTGGCCGCAAGGCGCTGATTCCCTTCGTCACCGCTGGCTACCCCTACGCCGACGTCACGCCCGATCTGATGCACGCCATGGTGGCGGGCGGAGCGGACGTGATCGAACTTGGCGTTCCTTTTTCTGACCCCAGCGCCGACGGCCCGGTCATCCAAAAAGCCGGGGACTTGGCGCTGTCTTATGGCATTGGCCTAACGCAAGTGATAGCCATGGTGCGCGATTTTCGCCTGACCAACCAGCAAACCCCGGTGGTGCTGATGGGCTACGCCAACCCGGTGGAACGCTACGACCAAAAGCATGCCGTGAGTGACGTCTCCAGCCCCTTTGTGCGCGACGCCTCGCAGGCCGGCGTGGACGGCGTGCTGATCGTGGACTACCCGCCCGAAGAATGCGAAGTGTTTGCCGCTGATTTGCGCGCGCACCAGATGGACCTGATTTTTCTGCTAGCCCCCACCAGCACCGACGAGCGCATGGCGCAGGTGGCGCGCGTGGCCTCAGGCTATGTCTATTACGTCTCGCTCAAGGGCGTCACAGGCGCGGGCACGTTGGATACCGACGCCGTGGCCGCCATGCTGCCGCGCATTCGGAGCCACATCCAAACGCCGGTGGGCGTGGGCTTTGGCATCCGCGACGGCGCCACCGCCAAAACCATTGCCCAGGTGGCCGACGCGGTGGTGATGGGCAGCAAAATCATCCAGTTGATCGAGCACGCGCCGCGCGCCGACGTGGCCGGCGTGGCCCAGGCCTTTTTGCATGGCGTGCGCGTGGCCATGGATTCCTGATACCTTGCTGCTCTTGCGCACCTCCGTACCATTCAAACCCACTTCAACCCCAAGAGGTAATCCATGAGCTGGCTTGAAAAACTGCTGCCCCCAAAAATTCAGCCTTCCGACCCGGCAGACCGCCGCTCTGTGCCTGAAGGCCTGTGGATCAAATGCCCGAGCTGCGAGACCGTGCTCTACAAGGCCGATCTGGAACAAAACCAGAACGTCTGCCCCACCTGCAGCCACCACCACCGCATAGGCGCCCGCGCCCGCCTGAACACCTTTTTGGACGACGAAGGCCGGTTTGAGATCGGGCAAGAAATTTTGCCGGTCGATGCGCTCAAGTTCAAAGACAGCCGCAAATACACCGAGCGCCTGAAAGAGGCACTAGAGAACACCGGCGAGACCGATGCGCTGATCGTGATGGGCGGCTCGGTGCACGGTGTGGCCTTGGTGGCGGCCTGCTTTGAGTTTGAATTCATGGGCGGCAGCATGGGCTCGGTGGTTGGCGAGCGTTTTGTGCGCGGCGTGGAAGCGGCTGTTGAGCAAAAAGTGCCCTTCCTGTGCTTTACCGCCACCGGTGGCGCGCGCATGCAAGAGGGATTGCTGAGCCTGATGCAAATGGCAAAAACCAATGCGTCCCTCACCCGCCTGGCCAAAAAAGGCCTGCCCTATATCAGCGTGCTGACCGACCCGACCATGGGCGGCGTAAGCGCCGGTTTTGCCTTTTTGGGCGATGTGGTCATTGCCGAACCCAAGGCCTTGATCGGTTTTGCTGGCCCGCGCGTGATCGAGTCCACGGTGCGCGTGACCCTGCCCGAAGGCTTTCAGCGGGCCGAATTCCTACAAACCAAGGGCGCGATTGACTTTATTTGCGACCGCCGCGAGCTGCGCAAAACCGTGGCAGAAACCCTGGCCATGCTGCAGCGCCAGCCCAGCGACGCGGTGATCTAAAGCCGCAGGCGGGCTTTCAGGCAGCGGCCATCAAGGCCATGCTTTGCAGGCCGCTGGTTAGCATGACCAGCACCTGCAGCAAGAGCAAAAGCGCCAGCGGCGACAGGTCTACCCCGCCCATCAGCGGCATGTGGCGGCGAATCGGGGACAAGAGCGGCGCCACCAAGCGGTCCAGCAAATCAGACACCGGCGAGCGCGCCTGCACCCAAGACAAAAGCGCGTAAATCATCACCAGGCCCGTCAAGCCCGACAAGGCCACCCGCAGAAGCCCAAACACCGCCAGCACCCCCACCATCGCCAGGCTTTGCGCCGCACCCTGCAGCAGCCACAGCACCAAAAACTGCGCGAGCTGCAACAAAAACGCCGCCACCAAACTGGCCAAGTCCAAGGCCGAGAGCTTGGGCAAAACGCGGCGCAAGGGCAAAACCACCCAGTCGGTCAGCGCAAAGATAAAGGGGCCAATCGGGTTGCCCGCCCGTGCCGACATGGGAATGCGCTGCTGCTGCATATACAGGCGCAGCAGGCACACGCCGCAGACCAAACCCACGGCAACATCGAGCACCAGCGAAATGATTTGGTAGAGCATAGGCACATATTGGGTTACTGAAACGAAGGGCTGGCCTGCGCGCGCAGGCGCCGTCTCGCTTGAAGCCTCATCATAGCCCGAGCCACCCTCTTAGAATGGTTGGTTACGCTCGTAGGCCTGCGCTTTTGCAGCCCACCCGGCGCCCTTTGATACCCGCATAAAACCGTCCATGTCCGAAGTCCATTCCAACTCCCCCGCCCTGCCCGACGAAAACCAGCTCATCCTCGAACGCCGGGAAAAACTCAAGGTGCTGCGCCAGCGCCAGGCCGACGGTTTGGGCGTGACTTTTCCCAACGACTTCCAGCCCAGCCACAAAGCCGCTGATCTGTTTGCTGCCTACGACTCCATGGAAGCCGAGGCGCTGACCGCGCTCGGCGCCACCACCCGGGTGGCCGGGCGCATGATGCTCAAGCGCGTGATGGGAAAGGCCAGTTTTTGCACCCTGCAAGACGCCTCTTTTGGACCCAGCGGTGGCCGCATCCAGGTCTATGTCAAGGGCGAAGAAGTGGGCGAAGCGCTGTACGAAGACTTTAAACATTGGGATTTGGGCGACATCGTGGCCGCCGAAGGTCGCTTGTTCAAAACCAAAACCGGAGAGCTGTCCATCCACGCCACCAGCGTGCGCCTGCTGACCAAAAGCCTGCGGCCCATGCCCGACAAGTTCCACGGCATTGCCGACCAAGAGATCAAATACCGCCAGCGCTACATTGATTTGATGACCGACGAGACATCCCGCAAGCGTTTTGTGGCGCGCAGCCGGGCCGTAAGCGGCATCCGCGAATTCATGGTGCAGCACGACTTCTTGGAAGTGGAAACGCCCATGCTCCACCCGATTCCGGGCGGCGCCAACGCCAAGCCGTTTACCACCCACCACAACGCGCTAGACCAGCAGATGTTCTTGCGCATTGCGCCCGAGCTGTACTTGAAGCGCCTGATCGTGGGCGGCTTCGATAGGGTGTTCGAGATCAACCGCAACTTCCGCAACGAAGGCATTTCGGTGCGCCACAACCCCGAGTTCACCATGATGGAGTTCTACGCGGCCTACTGGAATTACCAGGACTTGATGACGTTTACCGAGAACCTGGTGCGCGACGCCGCCATCAAAGCCACCGGCAGCCTGCAAATGAGCTACGGCGGCAAGCCGGTGGATCTGGCCCAGCCCTTTGAGCGCCTGACCATCATCGAGGCCATCCAAAAATACACCGACGCGGGCGAGCACGTGTTCAATGCCGAATGGCTGACCAACGCGGCGCGCAAACTCGGCATGACCGAGGCCAAGCACCACCTGTCCACCCGCAGCCTGGCCAGCCTGCAGGTGCGGTATTTTGAAGAAACGGTGGAAGACAAGCTGTGGCAGCCCACCTTTATTTGCGAGCACCCCGTGGAAATCTCGCCGCTGGCGCGCGAAAGCGACACCAAGCCCGGCGTGACCGAGCGTTTTGAGCTCTACATCACCGGACGCGAGTTTGGCAACGGCTTTAGCGAGTTGAACGACGCGCAGGACCAGGCGGCGCGCTTTCATGCCCAGGTGGCGGCCAAAGACAACGGCGACGACGAAGCCATGTACTACGACCACGACTTTGTGCGCGCACTGGAATACGGCATGCCCCCCACCGGCGGCTGCGGCATCGGCATTGATCGCCTGATGATGCTGCTGACCGACAGCGCCAGCATCCGCGACATTATTCTGTTCCCGGCCCTGCGGCGCGAGGTGTGAAGCCCCTGCCCTACCTGCAGGCTTACCCGGAAACCACGCGCACCCAGGTTCAGACCCTGCTTGACGAGGGGCGGGTGGCCAAGTGGCTGACCGACAAATACCCCCAAGGCCACGGCCTGCGCACCGACCGCGCCTTGTACGACTATGTGCAAGACGCCAAAAACAGCTATTTGCGTGGCGCCGAGCCCCTGAGCAAGGTGGCTTTTGACAGCAAGCTGCACGTGGTGCAAAACGCCCTGGGCACGCACACCACCATCTCGCGGGTGCAGGGTTCGCGCCTGAAAACCAAGCACGAGATCCGCATCGCCAGCCTGTTCAAGGACGCGCCGCCCGAGTTTTTGCGCATGATCGTGGTGCACGAGTTGGCCCATCTGCGCGAACGCGCGCACGACAAACCGTTTTACAAGCTATGCGCCCACATGGAGCCCGATTACCACCAACTGGAATTTGAAGTGCGCGTCTACCTGACGCACCTGGAAGCCACAGGCGAGCGCCTGTGGGCTAAGCCCTAAGCCACCATCGCCCGCAGGGCTTGTGCAATATCGGCCTGCAGATCGGCCACGGCCTCCAGGCCCACCGAAAAACGCACCACCGTACCCTGGGCAATTTCTGCAGGCCACACGGTTCGCATGGAACGCAAGTCGTAGGGCACGACCAGACTCACCGGCCCAGCCCAGCTGTAACCCAGGCGAAAAAGCTGCAAGGCGTCGCAAAACGCATCGACCTGGTCTTGCGAAAAATGCGGCGCAAACACCCCGCTAAACAGACAAGCCGCGCCGCCATCGGGCCGGTCGCACAGGGTTTTCCAAAATCCATGGCCAGGCGACCCTTGCAAAGCCGGGTGCAGCACCTGCACAAAAGCGCTTTGCGTCTGGCACCACGCGGCTAGGGCGCGGGTAGCCTCGTCGTGGGCGCGGTAGCGCAGTGTGATGCTCGGCAGCGAACGCAGCACCATTTCGGCGTCGTTGGCGCCCACCGCCAGGCCTAGGCGCATGTGGCAGAGCTTGATTTTTAGGTGCAGGGCGGCGTCTCGGGTGATGACGCTGCCCATGAGCACATCGCCGCCACCGCTGGGGTATTTGGTCAGCGCGTGGGCTGAAATATCCACCCCCAGCGGCTCGGGCGCACCGGGCTCCAGGTCAAAGGGCTTGAAGGCAATGCCCGCACCCCAGGTGTTGTCCAAGGCCACGAGTGCGCCATGCTGCTTGCAGATGCGCACCAGCGCTGGCAGATCAGGAAACTCCAGCGTGACCGAGCCCGCAGCCTCCACCCAGACCATGCGGGTGGCGCTCGAGAGCTTGGCCGCCAGGTCTTGCGGGTCCATGGCGTTGTAGTAGCGGTGGGTGATGCCCCAGGCGCGCAATTCGCCCTCGGCCAGGGTTTTGTTGGGGCCGTATGCGTTGTCAGGAATCAGCAGCTCATCGCCGGTTTTGAGCACCGCCAGCGCCACCAGGGCCACGGCCGCCAAGCCGCTGGGCACCAGCAGGCACTGGGCGCCGCCTTCTAGGGTGCACAGGCGCTCTTCCAGCGCATAGGTGGTGGGCGTGCCGTGCAAGCCGTAGGTGTAGGCGGTTTTGTCTTTCCATTCGCGGCTGCGCATGGCCGCCACGGTGGGGAAAAACACGGTAGACGCCTTGTGCACCGCGTGCTGGGGTGCTGCAAAACCCTGCGGCGCCTCGTAGGGGTGGTGGATCAGCGTGGTGCTTAATGCGCTCATGGTTCCAGCCTGCGCTCAGAAGCTTAGACGCTCCACTTTTGGATCAGTTGCTGCGGACGCAGCGCGTCGTAGCTCTCAAAGGGCTGGTGAATCCAGGGGTTAGTGGGCAGAAATTCCACCGAATAGTCGGGGGTGAAGGTAGACAAGGCCTTGGTCCAGATCACCGCGCTGCGCAGTTCGGTAATCGGTTTGTAGTTGTTGCGCAACTGGTGCATCACCGCGTTGAGCGTGTGGCCAGAATCGGCCAAGTCGTCCACCAGCAGCACTTTGCCAGCAATCTCACCCTTGGGCGTGGTGATAAAGCGGGCGATGTCCAGGTTGCCCTGCACCGTGCCGGCGTCCGATCGGTACGAGCTGGTCGACATGATGGCCAAGGGTTTGTCAAATACCCGTGACAGGATGTCGCCAGGACGCATGCCGCCGCGCGCCAGGCACAAAATCGTGTCGAATTCCCACCCAGACTGGAACACCTTGATCGCCAGCTTCTCGATCAGGTTGTGGTACTCGTCGTAGCTGACGTAGAGGTGTTTGCCGTCTTCAGTAAGCATAAGTGCTCCTTAATTGAGGGTCCGAATCAAGCCGCCATGTAGGGGTGGCGCATCATGATGGTGTGGTCACGGTCCGGGCTGGTGGACACCATGTGGATGGGCACGCCAGTGACTTGGGCGATGCGCTCCAGGTAGCGACGCGCTGCATCGGGCAATTGCGCGTAGTCGGTCACGCCCACAGTGCTGTCGCTCCAACCGGGCATGGACTCATAAACAGGCTTGCAACGGGCAATGTCGTCCGCGCCCATAGGCAGGATGTCGGTGGTCTCACCATCGAGCTCATACCCGGTGCACAGCAGCAACTCGCTCAGACCGTCCAGCACGTCGAGCTTGGTGATGCACAGGCCGCTCAGTCCATTGACCTGGGCCGAGCGCTTGAGCAGCGCTGCGTCAAACCAGCCACAGCGGCGCGAGCGTCCGGTGGTCACACCTTTCTCGGCGCCCACGGTGCTCATGTGGTAGCCCGGTGTGCCCGGCTTTTCCCAGTCCAGCTCGGTGGGGAAAGGGCCGCTGCCCACGCGGGTGCAATAGGCTTTGGTAATGCCCAGGATGTAGTGCAACATGCCCGGGCCAACGCCTGCACCGGCTGACGCATTGCCGGCCACGCAGTTGCTCGAGGTGACAAACGGGTAGGTGCCGTGGTCCACGTCCAGCAAAGTGCCTTGGGCGCCTTCAAACAGCAGGTTTGCGCCAGCATGGTGGGCGTCATTCAACTCGCGCGACACATCGGCCATCATGGGTTTGAGCAACTCGGCGTGGCGCATGGCTTCGGCATACACCGGCTCAAACAGCACTTTGCCGTCGGCCATATAGGGCGCAAGCGCTGGGCCAAAGTCAAAGGCGGCTGAACCCAAATAGCTGGTCAAAACATGGTTGTGCAGGTCTAGCAGTTCGCGCAGCTTGGTGGCAAAACGCTCGGGGAATTTCAGGTCTTGCACGCGCAGGGCGCGCCGGGCGATCTTGTCCTCATAGGCCGGGCCAATGCCGCGCCCGGTGGTGCCGATTTTGATGTTGCCGCCTTTTTCGCGGGCCGCTTCGCGCGCCAGATCCAGCGCGGCGTGAAAGGGCAAGATCAGCGGGCAGGCCTCGCTGATACGCAGGCGCGAGCGCAGTTCTACGCCCACTTTTTCCAGGCCTTCAATCTCTTCAAACAGCTTGGCAGCTGACAAGACCACGCCGTTGCCGATGTAGCACTTCACACCCGCGCGCATGATGCCGCTGGGGATCAGGTGCAAGGCGGTTTTCACGCCATTGATCACCAAGGTATGACCGGCATTGTGGCCGCCCTGAAAGCGCACCACGCCCTGAGCGCTCTCGGTCAGCCAATCGACCAATTTGCCCTTGCCTTCGTCGCCCCACTGGGTTCCGACCACAACGACGTTTCTACCGGTATTTGTATACATTGCGTTACTTCTTCAAAGGGCTATGACGCACCAGACAGCGTCACGCTGCACCAGTTCTCGGTCACATAGAAATTCATCGACTTCACTTTCGTGGCCGGGCAATACACAGACGACTGTTTCGCCTGCAGCGCGCAACTGCACAATCGCGTCGCGCAGAGAGCGGTCTTCGCCCCAAGGCGCACGGATGGCCGCCCGCAGCGCAGGCGCGCGCGCCGCACCGACCAAGGCCTTGATGTCCAAGCTAAAACCCACCGCCGGGCGCTTGCGCCCAAAAACCGAACCCACCGCGTCGTAGCGTCCACCGCGCACCAGCGCGTCGGGCGCACTGGCGGCATAGATGGCAAAGCGTGCGCCGCTGTAATAGGCGTAGCCACGCAAGTCGGCCAGGTCAAAAGAGACGCTGGCGCCTTCAATATGGCTGGCCAGCCACTGGAGCTGGTCCAGCGCCTCGTGAATCTCTGGCAGGTCAGGCAACACGCGACGTGCTTTTTCAAGAATGGATGCGTCGCCGTAGAGCTGGGTCAACTGCTGCAAGGCCGCAGCAATGGCCACAGGCGCCTGGGCTGTGAGCACGGCCAGGGCGCTGGCGTCCTTGGTGGCCAGCGCCGCATGCACTTCGGCACTTTGTTGCGGTGACAAGGTGGTTTGCGCTAGCAGGGCGTTGACGATGCGCACATCGGCCAAGTCCACCGCTAGCACCTCGACCTGGGCGGCGCGCAGGCTGTCGAGTGCCAGCTCCAGTATTTCCAGATCAGCCTCTAGCCCGGCGTGGCCATAGATTTCGGCGCCCAGCTGCAGCGGTTCGCGCGTGGCGTGGGGTGCAGCTGCCCGGGTGTGCAAGACCGGGCCGCAATAGCAAAGCCGGGTGACACCCGCGCGGTTGAGCAAATGGGCGTCAATGCGGGCGACTTGCGGCGTGCTGTCGGCGCGCAGGCCCAACATGCGGCCCGAGATCTGGTCTACCAGTTTGAAGGTTTGCAGGTCCAGCGCCTCGCCGGTGCCGGTGAGCAGCGACTCCAGGTGTTCCAAGAGCGGCGGCATGACCAATTCGTAGCCATAGCAGCGCGCCATGTCCAGCAAATTGCGTCGGATTTCTTCGATGTGGCGCGCCTCAGAAGGCAGCACATCGGCAATATGATCCGGAAGGACCCAAGCGGACATGGAATGGAGACACTTTGTTAAAAACGCGATTTTACCGGTCTGCAAACCGACAAACGCAATGCGGCCCGAGAAATCGGGCCGGTCCGTCAGCGCCTATTTTTTGGCGCCGCCCACGGCAGAGCCGCCGCCCCGGAATATCTTGAAGAATTCGCTCGACGATGGGTCCACCACCATCACGTCGCTCTTGTTGGCGAAACTGCTTTTGTAGGCTTCCAAGCTGCGGTAGAACTGGGCGAATTGCGGGTCGCGATTGAAGGCGTCGGCATAAATGCGAGCGGCTTCGGCATCGCCCTCGCCCTTGATTTTTTGTGCGTCGCGGTAGGCGTTGGCAATCGTCACTTCGCGCTGGCGGTCGGCGTCAGCACGAATTTTTTCGCCCTCCGCAGCGCCGGTAGAACGCAATTCATTGGCCACACGCTTGCGCTCGGCTTCCATGCGGCGGTAGACCGATTCGGTAATCGCTTCCACATAGTCCACACGGGTAATACGCACGTCCACCACGTCCACGCCCCAGGGCTTGGCGCCGCGCACTTTGGCCAGCACTTCAGACTTCACATCGGCCATCAGCGCCTCGCGCTTCAAGGACAGCAGTTCCTTGACGGTGCGTTTGTTGATTTCTTCCTGAAAGGCGTTGCGTACCACGCGGTTGAGTTGGCTGGCACCTGCACCTTCGTTCAGACCCACATTGCGGATGTACTCCGAAGGCTCGGAGATACGCCAGCGCACATACCAGTCGATCACCACACGTTGCTTCTCGGCGGTGAGCATGGGTTCGGCGTCGGTACTGTCAAGCGTAAGCAAGCGTTTGTCGATGTACGACACGTTTTGAAAGGGAGGCGGCAGCTTCCAGTTCAGGCCGGGCTCGGTAATCACTTCCTTGATCTGGCCCAGGGCGTAGACCACGCCAAACTGGCGCTGGTCCACCACAAACAAGGTGGAACTCGCCAGTGCCAAAAGCACCAGCAGCGAGGAAATTAACA
>CAMDHS010000038.1 GCA_945898115.1 Comamonas sp. lk | reverse complement strand
CCGACCTGACGGCGTCTTGGGGACGGGGCGATTTTTCTTCGGCACTCAAGGTGCTGAAGTGGCAAACCCTGCAAGACCCGACGGCGCCCATCGTGCCGCCTTATGACCGGTTGCCGCAATGGACCGGCCGCTACGCGCAATACAACAGCCTGGGCCTGGAATGGTCGCTCGACGCCGACCTGACGCAGTTTCAGTCTGACCGCAACCTCACCCTTCAGCCCAACGCCCAGCGCGTTTTTGGCCTGGCGCAGCTCAGTTACCCGGTGGTCCGGCCGGCCGGCTTTGTCACGCCCAAGCTGCAGCTGCACACCACGGGTTACCAGTTTGATGCCGTCTATGCGGGCCGGCAAAGCGCCGACCGTACCGTGCCCACCTTCAGTCTGGACAGCGGCCTGGTGTTTGAGCGCGAAACCACCGTCCTGGGCCGCAATCTGGTGCAAACGCTGGAGCCGCGTGCTTTTTACGTCTACACGCCTTTTCGTGACCAAAGCACGCTGCCCAATTTTGATACCGGCGCCAACGACTTCAACTTTGCCACCATCTACACCGAGAACGCTTTTGTCGGCAACGACAAAATCGCTGACAACAACCTGCTCACCCTGGGCCTGACCACGCGCTACATCGACCCGGACAACGGCGCCCAGCTCGCCCGCTTTGGTGTGGCCCAGCGCCTGCGCTTTGAAGACCAGTTGGTCACCCTCAACGCCGGCAATGCCAGCGCATCGTCGGGGGTGAGCGACATCTTGCTGGGCGGCGCGGTCAACCTGACCGAGCGCTGGGTGGTGGACTCCACCGTGCAGTACAACGGCCGCACTGACCAGTCGGTACGCTCGGTGCTGGGGCTGCGCTACAACCCGTCGAACTACCGGGTGTTCAATGTGGCCTACCGCTTTTTGCGCGACCAAAGTGAGCAAATCGATACGAGCTGGCAGTGGCCGCTTAACGACCTGTGGGGCGACCGGGGCCAAAACCTGGGCGCAGGTCTTGGCCAGGGTGAAGGACGCTACTACGCCTTGGGCCGGCTGAACTACAGCCTGCGTGAGGGCCGCCTGGTCGATAGCGTGCTGGGGGTCGAGTACGATGCAGGCTGCTGGATCGGCCGCATGGTGGTCGAGCGGGTGCAAACCAGCGCCGATACTGCCAACCAGCGCTTGATGTTCCAGCTTGAGTTTGTTGGATTTACCCGCGTGGGCCTGAGCCCGGAAAAAACCCTCACCTCCAATATTTCGCACTACCAACACCTGCGCGATGCCAGCGTATCCGGTAGCGCAAACCGAACCTACGATTGAGCGATTGACCACCATGAAACTGCATTTTTGGGCCTATGCGGCCACCGTTCTTGCGCTGCTCGCGGTCAACCCGGGCGTAAGCGTCGCGCAGAACAGCCAGGCCGCCGACTTCATTGTGGCGCTGGTCAATTCCGAGCCGATCACCAACGCCGAGTTGCAAGCGCAAATCAAGCAAGTCACCGAGCAGCGTGCGCAGCAGCGCCAGCCGCTACCGCCTGCAGCCGAGTTGCGCAGCGGAGTGCTCGAGCGCCTGGTCAACGAGCGTGCCCAACTGCAAGTGGCCCGCGACATGGGTCTGCGCGCCGATGCCGCCGCCATCGACCAGGCCGAAGCCAACCTAGCGGCACAAAACCAGATGGAGCTGGCCCAGTTTCGAAAAAACTTGGAGCAGCGCGGCATGGCGCAGTCCACCTTCCGCGCCCAATTGCGCGACCAGATTGTGCTCAGCCGCCTGCACGAGCGCGAGGTTGAAAACCGCGTGCGCGTGAGCGACACGGAAGTGGAGAACGCCCTGGCCGCACGCCAGGCCGCCAACAACGACCCGATGGCGCAAGAAATCAATCTGGCGCACCTGCTGGTGGCCTTGCCCGAGAACCCGAGCCCAGCGCAAGTGGCGCAGGCGCAAACCCAGGCGCAGCAAGTGCTAGCACGCATCCGCGCCGGTGAAAAATTTGAAGCCCTGGTTAAGGAACTGTCTGCCGCCGACCGCAACAATGGTGGCCAATTCGGCCTGCGCCGTGCCGACCGCTACCCGGCGCTGTTTGTTAACGCGATCCAGGCGCTGGCCGTGGGCCAGGTGTCTGAGCCTGTGCGCTCTGGCGCCGGCATTCACCTGCTGCAAGTGGTGGAGCGCCGGGCGGGTAGCCTCGCGCAAACCGTGGGCCAAACCCGCGCCCGCCACATCTTGCTGCGCCTGAGCCCGCAACTCAACCAAGCCCAAGCGCTGGCGCAGCTCGCCCTGTTGCGCCAAAACATTCTTACCGGGAAAACCAGCTTTGAAGCGGCCGCGCGCGAGCTCTCGCAAGACGGCAGCGCGGCCCAGGGTGGCGACTTGGGCTGGTCGAGCCCGGGCATGTTTGTGCCCGAGTTTGAAGAGGCGCTGGACCGCCTCAAGGTGCTAGAAATTGGCGCGCCCCTAGTGTCGCGCTTTGGTGTGCACCTGATGCAGGTGATGGAGCGGCGCGCGGTGGAGCTGACCCCAGCGCAGCTGCGTGAGCGCATGCGCGCCGAGTTGCGTGCGCAG
This sequence comes from Comamonas sp. lk, assembly GCA_945898115.1. Lineage (GTDB taxonomy): Bacteria > Pseudomonadota > Gammaproteobacteria > Burkholderiales > Burkholderiaceae_C > Allorhodoferax. The sequence goes on along the minus strand of CAMDHS010000038.1, from coordinate 14,624 downwards.
CGCACCGAAGAGGCTTATCAGACCTGGGAGCGCGACATCCGCAGCCGCGCCTTTGTCGAAATCCGCGATCCCAACTGAGTGACGCACCTTTTTACCGCCCACGGGGCCGTTGGCGTCACGTTCTGATGCAACACATTGCCCGCAAGCGTTTTGGCCAGCACTTTTTGTCTGACGGCGGCATCATTGATGCCATTGTTGACGCCATTGCCCCGGTGCCGGGCCAGCACGTGGTCGAAATCGGCCCGGGCCTTGCGGCGCTCACGCAGCCCTTGGTAGAGCGCCTGGGCGCACTCACGGTCATCGAGCTGGACCGCGATCTGGCGAGCCGCCTGCGCGCGCATGCGCAACTCACGGTGATCGAGGCCGACGTGCTGCGGGTTGACTTTGACGCTTTGGCCCGTGGGCCCTGGGCCGCAGATGTGGCCCCACCCGACGCCGCCAGCGCGCCGCCCAAAATTCGGGTGGTGGGCAACCTGCCCTACAACATCTCCACGCCCATCCTGTTTCATCTGCTGCAGTTTGTCGATCGGGTGCAAGACCAGCACTTCATGCTGCAAAAAGAAGTGATCGACCGCATGGTGGCTGCGCCCGACACCTCGGACTTCAGCCGCCTGAGCGTGATGCTGCAGTGGCGCTACGCCCTGGAAGACGTGCTGTTTGTGCCACCCGAAAGTTTTGACCCACCCCCGCGCGTGGACAGCGCCGTGGTGCGCATGGTGCCGCTGGCCACGCCGCCTGACATCAACATCCCCTTGTTTAGCGAGCTGGTGCAAGTGGCTTTCAGCCAGCGCCGCAAACTCATCCGCCACACCCTAGGCCGCTGGCTGGAGGCCAAAAACTTTGCCGGCAGCTTCGATGTGCAACGCCGGGCGCAAGAAATCCCGGTGGCCGAATACGTGGCGCTGGTGCAGCAGCGGTAACGTTTTCTTGGTGTGGGTGGCCTCGGCCCGTGCGCCGACCGTCCGCCGCAGGTCAGCGCTGCTTGCTCAAGCAGCGCTTCCCAACTTCACCGAACCAACTCAGGCCGCTTCGTGCGCCCGCGCCCCGGCGGCTGCCGCAGCTTGCGCTTGCTCGCGCTGAAAATTGGCCTGCATCTGGCCTTTGGCGGATGCGTATTGCACCGGCCAGGGCTGCGCCTGGTAGCCGATCTTGGCGGCCTCGGTCAGCGTCCAGGCCGGGTTGGCCAGGTGGGGTCGTGCCACCGCGCACAAATCAGCCCGCCCAGCGGCGATGATGCTGTTGACGTGGTCGGCCTCGCTGATCGCGCCCACCGCCATGGTGGCAATACCGGCCTCTTGGCGGATGCGGTCGGCAAACGGGGTCTGGAACATGCGGCCATACACCGGTTTTTCTTGCTTGCTGACCTGGCCCGATGAACAGTCAATCAGGTCGGCGCCTGCGGCCTTGAAGGCGCGCGCAATCTCCACTGCATCGTCGGGCGTAATGCCGCCTTCCACCCAGTCGGTGGCCGAGATGCGCACCGACATGGGCCGCTCCTGTGGCCAGACCGCGCGCACTGCGGCAAACACTTCCAGCGGATAGCGCAGGCGGTTTTCCAGGCTGCCGCCATAGGTGTCCTCGCGTTGGTTGGTCAGGGGCGAAATAAAGCTCGACAGCAAATAGCCGTGGGCGCAGTGCAGCTCCAGCCAGTCCACGCCGATGCTTGCTGCGGCCTGGGTGCTGGCGCAAAACTCAGCGCAGACGCGGTCCATATCAGCGCGCGTCATGGCGCGGGCGGTTTGGCTCACGCCGGGCAGATACTGCTGGGGCGAGGCCGAAATCAGCGGCCAGTTGCCGTCTTCTAGCGGCTGGTCAGTGCCGTTCCAGGCCAGTCGGGTCGAGCCCTTGGCCCCGGCGTGGCCGATCTGCATGGCAAATTTGGCGTCGCTGTTGCGGTGCACCCAGTCCACGATGCGCGCCCAGGCCGCCGTGTGCTCTGGCGCGTACAGGCCCGGGCAGCCGGGGGTGATGCGGGCGTCGGCGCTCACGCAAGTCATCTCGGCAAACACCATAGCGGCACCCCCCATGGCGCGCGCGCCCAGGTGCACCAGGTGGTAGTCGCCAGCCACGCCATCCACTGCCGAATATTGCGCCATGGGCGAGACCACCACGCGGTTTTTCAGGGTCAGGCCGCGCAGGGTGTAGGGCGTGAACATGGGCGGCGGTGCGGCTTGGTCGGGGCGCACGGCCACCCCGGCGCGCTGCGCAAACCAGCGCTCAAAGTCGCCCAGCCACTGCGCGTCACGCAGGCGCAGGTTTTCGTGGCTGATGCGCTGACTGCGCGTGAGCATGGAATACATGAACTGTGGCCCCGGCAACTGATCGCAGTAGCGCTGGCCGCACACCTCAAACCAGACCATGGCGTTCCAGGCCGCGTTTTGCAGGCGCAGCACGTCCACCATGCGCAGCGCCTGGTAGCGTTCCAGCACCGCTGGTATCTGGGCAGGCGTGTCGCCCAGGGCGCCAAACTGGCGGGTGAGCTCAATCGCGTCTTCAATCGCCAGCTTGGTGCCCGAACCGATGGCGAAATGCGCGGTGTGCACCGCGTCGCCCATCAACACCACATGGCTGTGGCCATTGAAGTGCGACCATTGCCGGCACTTGACCTGCTGAAAATTAAGCCAGGCCGAACCCCGCAAATGGCGCGCATTCGTCATCAGCGCAGCGCCTTGCAAATGGGCGGCAAAGAGTTGTTCGCAAAAGGCAATCGACTGCGCTTGGTCGGCCTGGTCCAGGCCGTGCGCCAGCCAGACATCTTCGGGGCACTCGACGATAAAGGTGGTGGTCTCGGCGTCAAACTGGTAGATGTGGGCCTGGAACCAGCCGTGCTCGGTTTGTTCAAACAAAAAGGTAAACGCGTCGTAGCGCTTGTGCGTGCCCAGCCAGATGTAGCGGTTGGGCCGCGGCACGATTTCGGGCTGAAAGACGTCCGCATATCGCTGGCGCACGTTTGAGTTGATGCCGTCGGCCGCCACAATCAAATCGGCCTGCGGGTAGTCGGTGTCCGCGTTGGCGTGGGTCTCGAACACCAGCTTGACTGCCAAGTCTTCGCAGCGGCGCTGCAAGATGTTGAGCAGCTTTTTGCGCCCGATGCCAACAAAGCCGTGGCCGCCGCTGCGCAACACCTCGCCCTTGAATTCCAGCGAAATATCGTCCCAGTGGTTGAAGGACTGCGCAATCTCGGCGGCGGTGACTGGGTCCCAGACGCGCATATTGTCCATGGTCGCGTCCGAGAACACCACGCCCCAGCCAAAGGTGTCATAGGGCTTGTTCTGCTCGACCACCGTGATCTGGTGGTCCGGGTTTTTGAGCTTCATCAACAAGCCGAAATACAGGCCGGCCGGGCCGCCGCCAATGCACACAATATTCATACACGCTCCATGGGCTGCCGCAGCTGCCAAATTGCTTTAAACCTAAAGCACTCTAGCAAGGTGGCCCATCCGTGTCAACGCTGCGCAGGCTCAGGAATGACCGGATTGACAAACAATAGTTTATGCCTAAACTATTTTTATCTGAGCCACAGGGTCGCAGTACAAGCACCTTGTGGCAGCCCGTTTCGCCAAGAACTGACTACCCCGAAAGCCCGCCCTCCATGGACAAAGAAGCCCGTTTGCACGGCACCACAATGGCAGAACACCCGCAGGCCCTGCGCCTGTGGCTGCGCATGCTCACCTGCACCCAGCTGGTTGAAACCCAGGTGCGCGCGGGCCTGCGTGAGAGCTTTGCCAGCACCTTGCCGCGCTTTGATTTGCTCGCCCAGCTCGAGCGCGTGCCCGAGGGCATGAAGATGAAAGAACTCTCCCGCTGCATGATGGTCACGGGCGGCAACATCACCGGCATTACCGACCAGCTGGTGACCGAGGGCCTGGTGCAGCGCGTGGCCGTACCCGACGACCGGCGCGCTTTTCGCATCAAGCTCACCGCCAAAGGGCGCAAGCAGTTTGGCGCCATGGCGCGCGCCCACGAAGACTGGATCGTGCAGGCCTTCGGCTCGCTCAGCGACAAAGAAGTCAGCACCTTGCACCGCCTGCTGGGCAAGGTCAAAGAACACAGCCACAACACCAATAACCCACCTCCGGATACTTTATGAAACACTTTATCGGCGCGGGTAACCCCATGCGCAGCCAGTTCAACGCCACGCAGGCCTACGCGGCACAGCACTTTGCCTGGAGCTTTCACGAGGGCGTGGGCACCATCACCCTGAACCGCCCCGAGCGCAAAAACCCACTCACTTTTGACTCGTACTGCGAACTGCGCAATCTGTTTGAGGCGCTGAAATACTCTACCGACGTCAAAGTGCTGGTGCTCAACGGCGCGGGCGGCAACTTTTGTTCGGGTGGCGATGTGCACGAAATCATCGGTCCGCTCACGCGCATGAGCATGCCCGAGATGCTCGAGTTCACCCGCATGACCGGCGACCTGGTAAAAACCATGCGGAACTGCCCGCAGCCCATCATCGGCGCCATTGACGGCATTTGCGCCGGGGCCGGGGCCATGATGGCGCTGGCCTGCGACATGCGCCTGGGCACGGCGGCCAGCAAGACGGCGTTTTTGTTCACCCGCGTCGGGTTGGCTGGGGCCGATATGGGCGCCTGCGCCCTGCTGCCGCGCGTGATCGGCCAGGGCCGCGCCTCTGAGCTGCTGTTTACCGGGCGCGCCATGAGCGCCACCGAGGGCCTGGCCTGGGGCTTTTTCAACGCCCTGCACGACAGCGCCAGTTTGCTCGAGCAGGCCCAGGCGCTGGCGGCCACGCTGGCGCAAGGCCCCACCTTTGCCCAAGGCATGACCAAAACCATGCTCCAACAAGAATGGGCCATGACGATTGAGCAGGCGGTCGAAGCCGAGGCCCAGGCGCAGGCGATTTGTATGCAAACCGGCGACTTTCGGCGCGCGTATGAGGCCTTTGCCGCCAAGCAAAAACCCGTGTTCGAGGGCAACTGACATGACATCCCTCGCCCCCACCGCGCATTTGCAACTGCCATTTTTTGACGCAGCGCACCAGCAACTCGCCGCCGACCTGTCGGCCTGGGCGGCGGCGCAAGACGTAGACGAACAAGACGACCGCCTGGCCTGCCGTGAGTGGGTACGTCGCCTGGGCGCGGCCGGCTGGCTGCGGCACTGTGTGCCGGCCGAATTTGGTGGCGTGCGTGCGCAGCTTGATTCGCGCGCCCTGGTTATCCTGCGCGAAACCCTGGCCTTTTATTCGCCCCTGGCCGACTTCGCCTTTGCCATGCAGGGCCTGGGCAGCGGCGCCATTACCTTAGGCGGCACCGCAGCGCAAAAAAGCCGCTACCTGCCGGCCGTGGCGCAGGGCGAGATGATTGCCGCCTTTGCCCTGAGCGAAGCGCAAGCCGGCTCGGACGCTGGCGCCATGGCGACCACGGCGCGCTTTGATTCAAGCGGCGCCGTCACCCTGCACGGCAGCAAGACCTGGATCAGCAACGGCGGCATTGCCGACTACTACTGCGTGTTCGCCAAACCCGACCCGCAGGCCGGCACGCGCGGCATTACCGCCTTTATCGTGGACGCCGACACGCCGGGGCTCGATGCCTCAGAGCACATCGCTGTGATGGCGCCGCACCCGCTGGCCACGCTGCAGTTTGACCAGTGCCAGATCCCGGCACACGCGCAGTTGGGCGAACTGCACGGCGGCTTCAAGCTGGCCATGCGCACGCTTGACATCTTTCGCGCCTCGGTGGCGGCTGCCGCCCTGGGCATGGCGCGCCGCGCGCTGGCGCTGGCGGTGGACTACGCGCAGGCGCGGCCCATGTTTGGCCAGCGCCTGGCCGACTTTCAGCTCACCCAGGCCAAGTTGGGCGAAATGGTGGCCCTGATTGACGCGGGCGCCTTGCTCACCTACCGCGCCGCCTGGCTGCGCGACTGCGTTGGCACCGAAGGCGCGCAGCACGCCCAAACCTACAGCGCCGCTGCGGCCATGGCCAAGATGGTGGCCACCGAAAACGCCCAGCGCGTGATCGACATGGCGCTGCAAATGCACGGCGGCATGGGCGTGCGCGTGGGCAACAAGATCGAGAGCCTGTACCGCGACATCCGCTCCCTGCGTATCTACGAGGGTGCCACTGAAGTGCAACTGCTGATCCTGGGCAAATCGGTGCTCAGGGGTGCCACTCCCGCTGTTCCTACCGCTTAAAGAGGCCCGCTATGCCTAAAACCCCGGTTGCCGCCCGTTCCGCCCAAACCGACCGATTTGTCCACACCCGCCTGCCGCCGCCCGAACAGTGCCCGGCACTGCGCTACGAGTTGCCCGAGCTGCGCGCGCTGCAACAGGCAGGCCAACTCAATCTGGTTCACGAACTGCTGGACAAGGCGCTGGACAAAGGCTGGGCCGACAACATCATGCTGCGCTCACCTAAGCGCAACCTGAGCTACGGCCAGGCCCGCGCCGAAGTAGACCGCCGCGTCGGCGTGCTGCGCCACGGCCTGGGACTGGAGCCCGGCATGCGCGTGCTGCTGCGCGGGGGCAACTCCATCGAGATGGCGCTGGCCTGGTTGGCCGTGGTCAAAGCCGGTCTGGTGGCGGTGGCCACCATGCCGCTCTTGCGCGCCAAAGAGCTGGGCGACATCATCGCCAAGGCGCAGCCGGTGCTCGCCCTGTGCGACGCCAGCCTGCTGACTGAGCTGCAGCAGGCGCAAAGCCTGCACCCGGTGCTCGCCACCATCGTGCCTTTTAACGACGAGTCTAATCCGCAATCCCTGGGCGCCCTGGCCGCGCAGCAGCCCGACCACTGCGCGCCCTGCGACACGGCGGCCGACGATATTGCGCTCTTGGTGTTTACCTCGGGTACCACCGGCAGCCCCAAGGCCGCCGTGGCCAGCCACCGCGACGTGCTGGCCGCCTGCGAGACCTGGCCGCGCCACGTGTTGCAAGCCCGCCCGGACGACATCGTCATGGGTTCGCCGCCGCTGGCCTTCTCGTTTGGGCTGGGTGGTCTGCTGATTTTCCCAATGTTTGCTGGCGCCTCGGTGCACTTTCCGGACGTGCCTTATTCGCCCCAGGCCATGGCGCAAATCATCTTCGACACCGGCGCCACCATTTGCTACACCGCGCCCACGTTTTACCGCCAGCTCGCGCCCCACATGCAAGAACTGGCCACACAACGCGGCCAGCGCTCGGCGCTGCGCCTGTGCGTAAGCGCCGGCGAAGGCCTGCCCGACGCCACCCGAGCGCTCTGGAAAGACGCCACCGGCATCGACATGATGGACGGCATTGGCGCTACTGAGATGTTCCATATCTTTATCTCCACCGTGCCCGGGCAGGTGCGCCGGGGCGCCATCGGCCAGGTGGTACCGGGCTACTTTGCGCGGGTGGTTGATGAACAGGGCCACGAGTTGCCGCGCGGCAGCGTCGGGCGCCTGGCGGTGCAAGGGCCCACGGGCTGCCGCTACATGGACGACGCGCGCCAGCGAAACTACGTGCAAGACGGCTGGAACTACCCCGGCGACGCCTTTGTGCAAGACGCCGACGGCTACTTCTTCTACCAGTCGCGTGCCGATGACATGATCATCACCTCGGGCTACAACGTGGGCGCCCCCGAGGTGGAAGACGCCTTGCTGCACCACCCGGCGGTGGCAGAGTGTGCCGTGATTGGCCAGCCCGACGCAGAGCGCGGCATGCTGGTCAAGGCCTTTTGCGTGCTCAAGCCCGGCGTGGTGGGTGACGCCGCGCTGGTGCAGGCGCTGCAAGACCACGTCAAGGCCAGCATCGCGCCCTACAAATACCCGCGCGCCATCGAATTTCTGGACCGCTTGCCGCGCACCGAAACCGGCAAACTGCAACGCTTCAAACTCAAACAACCATGAAAACACTCCAACCCAGCGGCTGGGCGCCCGCCAAAGGCTATGCCAACGGCGTGGCCGCGCGCGGCACCCAGATTTTTGTCGGCGGCCAAATCGGCTGGAACGCGCAGCAGCAGTTCGAGACCGACGACTTCATCGCCCAATGCGAACAAAGCCTGCGCAACGTGCTGGCCGTGCTGCACGAGGGCGGCGCGGGCGCAGAGCACATGGTACGCATGACCTGGTACATCCTGGACCGGGTGGAATACCAGGTCCGTCTGGGCGAACTCGGCGCCGTCTACCGCGCGGTGATGGGGCGCAACTTTCCCGCCATGAGCTGCGTGCAAGTCGCAGGCCTGGTGGAGGCGCGCGCCAAGGTGGAAATTGAAGTGACCGCCGTGCTGCCGGACGCGCCGGCCTGAATGCAGCGGTAAACCGATGGCGTCCTAGGCGCGCCAGCGGTTGAGCGTCTGGTCCGAGCGACTGACGCAAGCGTCCGATCCGAACGCCCGCCCCAGGTGTTGCAGGTGGAGCGGCCAAAGAAAAAGCCCGTCGAAACGGGCTTTTCCATTTTTGCCTCGGCGCAATGCCGAGAGCGGTGCCCTTAGGCGGCTGCGAGCCAATATCCCGCGTTAAACGGGCTGCTCATGCGCAGCGCCAGGGGCGACACGTCGATCAAAAAGTCGATGGGCAGCTTCTCGCCGCCACTGACCGAATCCGGTCCGGGCGTGAGCGCGGTGGTGGATTCGTTGTTTGCCTGATTCGCCCGTTCTGCTTGGCTGGTTTGCGCAGAACGGGCTACAGAAAAGAATAGAAGCATCGGAACGGAATCTTCCGCTCCCCCCAGTAGTCGGCCGTGTCGCGGAAGATGTCGAGCAGTTGTTCGCGCGCTTCTTTGTCAAACTTGGCGTTGGCGGGGATGTGCTCAAGCACGGCAATAAAGCCGGGCTGCGGTCCCGATTTGTGCACCGGGTCGGTCATGCTGTCGTACAGCGAGTCAAAGTTCTTGCCCGACGTGGTGGCGAGCGTGAACTGTGCGCCGATCAGGTCGAGCACGTCTTGCTTGGTCTGGGCGCTGCCCAAATTAGCGTACAAAAAGTGGTGCCCCAAACCTTGGGCAGCTTCTTGCAGGTCAGATACGCGGAATGCGCGTATCGATTGAACGATATTCGTTCTTACGGTTCGAAGTGGCGTGTCCATCCTCGATTCACTTTCATCAATAAAAATTCAATTCAAGGCACGATCATGCGAAAACTCGCATAGTGATCGGCCGTGTAGTAACAAGCGTCTGGCGTGGTGGCTGGGCCACCGCACACGATTCTTTGGGCTCCACGGTTTCGCGAGCCTGGCGTTTTAACGGTGTATTCCCGGTAATAGCCTCGCTTTTGCAGAGGCAAAATGCGTTCGCGGTTACCGAAGACCACACCGTCTTTTACATAGGGAAAGGGGCCGCCGCCTTGAATGCTGCGGTAAGTCTCGACGCCTGTCGCCGGTAAAGCTGCAAGCGAAATCGTCGGCAGTTGCCCGTCCGACGCTTGCGCTGCTGTTCCGGTCAACGCTGCGGTGGCGATCAGCAAAGGTGCTGCAAGCCGAGAAATTGTCAGAAACAACCCGCTCGCCAAACCCTTTGCCACTTTCACACCGAAACGCACGTCAAAACCTTGTCAACAATCAAAAAAACTGCCCAAAACCCAAAATTGATTGTCGTTGATACGGTGTATAAGCGCAATAGCCTGGCGCCCCCATAGCGCATAAAAATGAGGGTTAACCCGATATTTTTATGCGCCAGCGCGCCTTGGGCTGCGCGGCAGGCGTGTTCAGCGCGAGGGGTCGAGGTGGCGCATCAGCTGCTCGCTGCGGCTGTCGGTGGGGTCTTTGGGTTTGGCCGTGCGCACGCCGGCGCGGCCCAAAATACTGACAAAAAACGCATCTGCACCGGATTTGCCGGCTTCGTCCATCAGGCCGATCAGGGTGGCGAAATGCACATCGGTGGCATCAGCCTCGGTGCTGCCAAAGCGGCAGGCAAAGTCCCAGTAGTCCACGCCCTCAGGCAGGGCCGCACGGCGCTGGCGCGCTACGTATTTGCGCACTTCGTGCTTGCTGGCGTCGAGCAGGCGGTCGCGGTTGCGGCCTTCGACAGTGAGTTGGAATAGTTTTTTCACGCAATCCTTATGAGTCGGGCCATTATTGAGCCCCTTGGCGTCCCATTACGTTCGATTGCATGCCAATGCGTGCAACTGTGACGTAACGGCGCCCGTTTCCCGGCCAAGTCGCTTTAGCGGGTGGCGTTGGCGTCCGCCACAGTGAGCGCCGTCATGTTGACAATGCGCCGCACCGTGGTGCTGGCGGTCAGCACATGCACTGGTTTGGCCGCACCCAGCAAGACTGGGCCGATGGCGATATTGCCGCCGGCCGCTGTTTTGAGCAGGTTGTAGGCGATGTTGGCCGCGTCAATATTGGGCATGACCAGCAGGTTGGCGTCGCCTTGCAGCGGGCTGTTGGGCATGAGCGCCGCGCGGGCGTGGCCGTCCAGGGCAATGTCGCCGTGCATTTCGCCGTCCACTTCAAGCCAGGGCGCGTCTTGCTGCAAGATGCGCAGGGTTTCGCGCATTTTGACGGCGCTGGGCTCGTTGCTGCTGCCAAAGTTGGAGTGGCTCAGCAGCGCGGCCTTGGGCGCAATGCCAAAACGCAGCATTTCTTCGGCCGCCATCACGGTAATGCGGGCGAGTTCGCGCGCGGTGGGGTCGTAGTTGACGTGGGTATCGACCACAAACACCTGGCGCCCGGGCAGCATCAGGCCGTTCATGCAGGCGTAGATTGCCACGTCCTGGCTGCTGCCCACCGGGGCCGAGTGGCGCTTGCCAATCACCTGGTCGATGTAGTTCAGGTGCAGCGCGGTGGTGCCCCAGGTGCCGCAGATCAGGCCGTCCACGTCGCCCTTGTGCAGCAACATGGCGCCAATCAGCGTCAGGCGCCGGCGCATTTCGATCTTGGCCACGGGCACGGTCACGCCCTTTCGCTCGGCCATCTGGTGGTAGGTTTGCCAAAAGTCGCGGTAGCGGTGGTCGTTTTCCACATTGACCAAGGCGTAATGCTCACCTTCGCGCAGGCGCAGGCCAAATTTGGCGATGCGCTCGGCGATCACGGCCGGACGGCCAATGAGCGTGGGCATGGCCAGGCCTTCGTCCACCACGATTTGGGTGGCGCGCAGCACGCGCTCGTCTTCGCCTTCGGCAAAGGCGACGCGTTTTTTGAGCGCATTTTTGGCCATGGCAAAAATCGGCCGCATGGTGGTGCCCGAGGCGTAGACAAAGCTTTGCAGTTGCTCGCGGTAGGCGTCCATATCGGCAACCGGGCGCAGGGCCACGCCGCTATCGAACGCGGCCTGGGCCACGGCCGGGGCGATTTTCATCATCAGGCGCGGATCAAAGGGCTTGGGGATCAGGTATTCCGGGCCAAAAGCGAGCTGTTCACCGGCGTAGGCGGCGGCGACCACGTCGCTTTGCTCGGCCTGGGCCAGTTCGGCAATCGCGTGCACCGCCGCAATTTCCATCTCGATGGTGATGGTGGATGCGCCCGCGTCGAGCGCGCCGCGAAAGATGTACGGAAAGCACAGGACGTTGTTGACCTGGTTGTGGTAATCGCTGCGACCGGTGGCCATGATGGCGTCGTCGCGTACGGCCTTGACTTCTTCGGGCAAGATTTCGGGCGTGGGGTTGGCCAGCGCAAAGATCAAGGGCTTGGCCGCCATGCTTTTCACCATGTCTGGCTTGAGCACGCCGCCGGCCGACAGGCCCAAAAACACGTCGGCCCCGGCGATCACGTCGCGCAGGGTGCGTGCGTCGGTCTTTTGGGCAAAAAATTCCTTGTCCGCGTCCATCAGCTCGGTGCGGCCCTCGTAGACCACACCGGCCAAGTCGGTCACAAAGATGTTTTCGCGTGGAATGCCGAGTTTGACCAGTAGCCCCAGGCAGGCCAGCGCAGCCGCGCCCGCGCCCGAAGTGACCAGTTTGATCTGCTTGGGGTCTTTGCCCACGACTTTGAGGCCGTTCAAAATGGCCGCGCCCACCACAATTGCCGTACCGTGCTGGTCGTCGTGGAACACCGGAATCTTCATGCGCTCGCGCAGCTTGCGCTCTACATAAAAGCAGTCCGGCGCCTTGATGTCCTCTAAATTGATGCCGCCAAAGGTGGGCTCCAGGGAGGCGATGATGTCCACCAGCTTGTCGAGGTCGTGCTTTTCGTTGATCTCGATGTCAAACACGTCAATGCCAGCAAACTTCTTGAACAGCACCGCCTTGCCTTCCATCACCGGCTTGGCCGCCAGCGGCCCGATGTCGCCCAGGCCGAGCACGGCCGTGCCGTTGGTGATGACGGCTACCAGGTTGCCCCGGCTGGTGTATTTGAAGGCGTTGTTGGGGTCTTTGACGATTTCTTCGCAAGGCGAGGCCACGCCAGGCGAATAGGCCAGTGCCAGGTCGTGCTGGTTGATCAGCTGCTTGGTGGCCGTGACCGAGATCTTGCCGGGTGTTGGGAACTGGTGGTATTCGAGCGCAGCTTGGCGCAACTGGGCTTTTTTCTCCAGCGCTTCAGCGTCGTGGTCGGATACGGAGGGGGATTTGTCTTGGGCCATCGTGCGTCCTGGTGCGTGGGCGGGCCTAGCGAACGAGAGTCGCGGCCCGCTGGGCGGGTGAGGGCGCTGATTGTAGACGCCGGGGTTTTGGCCCCGGCGTAGCTGGGGCTGGCCCCCGCCCTGGGTTTACAGCACCGTGGTCTTGGCCAGCTCCATGCGCCGGGTGCTTTGCTTGCCGGTCAGCACAAAGCCGCGCTGCTGGCCGTCGGCGTCCATAAAGCGCCAGGCGCCGCCGGTTTGCGCTGCCTCGGCGTCTAGCGCGTCGGCTACCCAGCTGCCCGGCAGCGCCGGGTGGGGCGCGGCCACCACGGTGGGCAGCGCCGGGGTTTTGACCGAGACGGGCATCAAGGGAAACACCAGTGCCGTGGGCGTGCCCGCCAGCGTGGCCGCCAGGGCGCGGGCCGCGTTCATGATGGGCATCACATAGGGCAGCGTGCGCGCGCCAGCGCTGGCGTACTGCGCGCAGTCGCCCAGCGCAAACACCTGTTCCGCGCTGGTTTGCAGCAATTCATTGACCACCACGCCACGCTCGCAGGCCATGCCAGCGGCTTGTGCCAGCGCGATGTCGGCGCGCAGGCCGATGGCGCTGAGCACCAAGTCGGCCGCCACCACGTCACCATTGCCCAGCGTGGCAGCCAGGCCGGTGGCGCCCTGGTTCAGGGCCTGCACCGTGGTGCCAAAGTGCCAGACTACGCCCAGCGCCTGCAGGGCTGCGCGCATTTGTTCGCCCGCGCCTGCGGGCAACAAGGCCGCGAGCGGGCGCTCGGCCGGGTCCACCACGTGCACCGTGTGGCCGCCTTGCAGCAGGTCGTTGGCAAATTCGCAGCCGATCAGGCCCGCGCCCATGATGAGCACGGTTTTGGGCGTGTCACCCAGCTGCTGCTGGAAACGCGCCAGGTCGCCCAGGTGGTTGATGGACTGCGCGAGCGTTGCCGCGTCGCCTTGCAATGGCACGTTGATGGGGTGCGCGCCGGTGGCCAGCACCAGCTGGCGGTAGGGCAGGGTTTGCGTGGCGCCGTCGGCGGCGCTGAGCGTCAGGGTTTGGGCCTTGGCGTCAATGCTTTGCACCTGCGTATGCGCCAAAAGCGTCACGTTCAGGGTTTCGGCCATTTTGGCGGCCGGCGTGGTGACCAGTTGGTCGGCGCTGCGCTTTTGGGCGCAGGCGTTGGACAGCGTGGGCTTGGCGTAAAAGTCGCCGTTGTCGGCGGTAACGAGCACGATGGGCGCGTTAGCGTCGAGTTTGCGGAATTCGCGTGCCGTCGTCCAGCCCGCCAATCCGGCGCCGACGATGACCAGCGCCATGGCGCCGGGGCTCGTTTGGGGGATGGAGACAGCGCTCACTCAGACCACCACGACTTCAAAGTCGGCCTTGGCCACGCCGCAGTCCGGGCACGCCCAGCTCTCGGGCACGTCGGCCCACAAGGTGCCTGCGGCAATGCCGTCTTCAGGGCGGCCAGCGGCCTCGTCGTACACAAAGCCACACACGATGCAGATATAGGTTTTCATGGGTTTTTCTTCAAAAATGGAAAGAGAGTGGGTGTTTACTTGGCCGCAACTGTAGCGAGGATGGCCTGGTAGTGTTTGGCGTGGCGCTCTTCGACCTTGGCCAGGGCGGCAAAGCGCTTTTGCGCCTTGTCCAGCGTGGCCTTCAGGGCGGCAGCGGTATCGAGTGCCGCTTGGAAGGCGGCGGCGTGCTCTTTGCTATCGGAAATTTGTTCGTCGATCTCCGCCACGGCGGCGGCGTTGCCCTCGAGTTCGGCGGTTTTGCGAAAGCCGGGGTACATCTCGGTGTATTCGTAGGTTTCACCGTCGATGGCGATTTGCAGCGCTTTGGCCGGTGTCATACTGGCCTTGGGGTAGAGCAGGTCAAGGTGGCCAAACGCGTGCATCACTTCCTGGTTGGCGGTTTCTTCAAAGGTGCGGGCGGTGAGTTCGTCGCCCATTTCGCGTGCGAGTTTGGCGAAGTAGCGGTATTTGATGTGCGCCATCGATTCACCGACAAAGGCGGATTCGAGGTTGGCCAGGGTTTTGATTTCGGGGCGGATGGGGGTAGTCATGCTTGGTTTCCTTTGGATTGTTACAAAGTGCCGATTGGTGTTTTTCAATCGGCATGGGGGGAATCATAGGTCTTGGCTATCGAATGTGCCAATTGGGAATGGCTAAGAGATTGATAGCGGGGGCTGGCTGGGGGGGA
>CAMDHS010000037.1 GCA_945898115.1 Comamonas sp. lk | reverse complement strand
GTGTCCAAAATCACCTGCAATTTTTTGGACGCGGTTTCCACCACGCTCGGGCGCCCTTGCTCCACCCACTGGTTGGGGCTGGCGCGGTTGGCGATTTGCGGATACAGGTAGTCGCGCTGCATCAGGTTGAGGGTCTGCGGCGCGCCCAGGTAGTGGCCGGGGCCGGTGAGGCAAACGTCACGGATGGTGTCGAGCGACAAGGTCTCGTCGTTGACCTCAATGCCGCGAATCGTGCGCTGCACCGCGCCAATGATGTCGTTGTCGATCAACAGGCTCTCTAAAGAAAAGCCCAGGAGGCTCGCCAGCATGCCGGCCGACTCATAAATCAAGTTTGCGCCAGAGTTGCCCACCAGCGCGTGGTTGTAGGCCTTCTCAAAACCGGCCTGCACGTCGGGCATCTTGGCGTCGCACATGCCGGACGCGGTGGCGCCTGTGAGGTCATAAAAGCGCGACATTTGCGCGCTGGCAGCCGACAAAAGCGCCTGCTCGGGGCTGCCGCCCGACATGGCGCCGGTGCGCAAATCTGACACAAAGCACCAGGTGCCAAACATGGCCGGAGCCTTGGGTTTGACCGCGTTCACATACACCAGACCAGCCAGGCATTCGGCCGTTTCTTGCACCAGCGCGGTGGCCAAGGAGGCAGGCGCCGTGGCCCCGGCCTGACCGGCGGAAAGCAGCAACACCGGCATGCCGCCACGCACCGCCACTTCCAGGCATTTGCAGGCGTCATAGGCAAACTTCATGGGCGGCACGACAAAGCAGTTGGACTGGCTCACAAAAGGACGTGCGCGCCACTTGTCCTCGCCCCCGGCGATGATGTGCAGCATCTTGAGCGTCTCTTCCAGATGCTCGGGCGAGACCCAGCTCGAGCCCACGTGCTTGGTGGTGCCGCTCACGCTCGCATACGTGGTGTTGAAGTCCATCTCGCGCGGCAAATCCAGGTCGCGGCAGACCACCGAGCGCTGGAAGAAGTGGATGTGCTCGAGCGTGTCCACGGTGCGGGCGATGTTGTACAGGTCTTGGGTGGTGGAGTCACGGTATACGCCGCTAAAGGCGTCCACGATGCTCACCGCAGCGCCTGCGGTGCCGAAATACACCTTGTTGCCCCAGGGCTCCATGTCGTGCTTGGGGTCTTGGCCGTGCAGCACAAAGTGGCGCGCGGCGTTGGCTATGGTGTCTTCGATCAGTGCGCGCGGAAAAATCAGGCGCCCGGTGTCGGTGAGTTTGGCGCCAGCCTTGGTCATCAGCTCGATGCCGCTTTCGGGCGCGTCGGCCAGGCCGATGTGTTCGAGCGCATCCAGCGCGGCGTTGTGGATTTTGAGGACATCGGCGTCGCTCAGCGCCTTGTAGGCGCCGCCGTTCATGCCGGGGCGCACCGGGCGCAGGCTGTCGGGCAGCGGGCCCGATCGCGCGGCCCGACGGGCCTCGCGTGCGCCGCCACGGGGGTTGGATTTTTCAGGGGTTGCGCTCATGGAATACCTCTGGCCGTGGCCGGTTGATAAGTCAAGGGGTCAAAACATCAAAAAAAATGAGGACGAATGGCGCCCGCTCAGGCGCGCAGCTTCTCGTTCTTGGGGTCGTACAGCGGCTCGGCGTGCACCGTGGCGCTGCGCATCTGGCCCAGCACATTGACCTGCAGTTTGGTGCCGGGCACGGCTTTGGCCGCACTCACATAGGCCAGGGCCACGCTCTTCTTGAGCGTGTGGCTCCACACACCCGAGGTGGTCAGGCCGACATTGGTGTCGCCGTCAAACACTTGGGCACAGTACGGCGCTTCGGCGTCACTGTCGTCGTCAAAAATCAGGGGTACAAAGCGCTGGGCGGCACCGCGTGCGTGCTCGGCCACCAGCGCGGCCTTGCCCACGTAATCGGCCTTGTTGACGTCCACAAAGCGGTCCAGCGAGGCTTCGAGGGGCGTGTAGCCACTTTCAAGATCGCTCTTCCAGCCGCGGTAGCACTTGTCCACCCGCAGGCTGTCCATGGCATACAAGCCAAAGTCGCGGATATCAAATGCCGCACCTGCCGCCCACAAGGCGGCGTAAAGCACGGGCAACTGCGCCACGGGCGCGTGCAGTTCCCAGCCCAGTTCGCCCACGTAGTTGACGCGCATGGCCAGGCAGCGGCCAGCCACTGTCTCTATGTACTGGGCCGTGAGCCACGGGAAGGCGGCGTTGGACAAGTCGGCTTGGGTGACCTGGCCCAGCACGTCCCGGGCACTCGGCCCGGCCACGATGAGCGTCCCAAAGTCGGCGCTGACGTCGGTCACGGTAATTGCGCTATCTGCGGCCAAGCCCTGGCGCAGCAAGTCCATGTCGTGCGTGGCGGCAATGGCGGCGCTGATGATGTAGAAATGGTCCGGCCCCAGGCGGGTGATGGTGAACTCGCTCCACAGCGTGCCCGTGGGCGTAAGCGCATAGGCCAGCGACACCCGGCCCTGGCTGGGCAGTTTGGAACACGACAAATAGTCCAGGTGCTGCGATGCGCCCGGGCCTTTGAGTTCGTATTTGGTAAAGCCGGGCAAATCCAGAATGCCCACGCGTTCGCGGACCGCGAGCACCTCTTCGGCCACCGCGCCGTGCCAGACGTTTTCGCGGCGGAAGGAATGCGTATCCGCAGGAATGTCGCCCTTCAAATCCAAATAGACCGCGCGCTCCCAGCCGCCACGGGCGCCAAAGCGTGCGCCTTTGGCCTTGAGCGTTTCATAGAGTGGCGAGGTGCGTAGCGGCCGCCCGGCGGCGCGCTCTTCGTACGGGAAGGACGATGCGTATTCGTTTTGGTAGACCTCAATGGCCTTGGCCACGGTGTAGTCGGTGGTGGCGTAGTCGCCGTAGCGGCGGCGGTCCACCGACCACAGATCCCACTCGGTTTGGCCGTGCACCACCCATTCGGCCAGCGCCTTGCCCGCGCCACCGCCCTGGGTAATGCCAAAGCTGAAGGTGTTGCAGTGAAAGAAGTTGCGCAAACCCGGCTCCGGGCCAATGTAGGGGTTGCCGTCTGGAGAATAGGGGATGGGGCCATTCACGCCGCGTTTGATACCAGCGCGCGCCAACGCTGGCACGCGGGCCATTGCGTCTTCGATGTACTTCTCTAGGCGCTCAAAGTCGTCGTTCCAGAGCTGGTTGGCAAAGTCGTCAGGCATGCCGTCCAGCCACATCGGCGTGGCCTTCCACTCATAGGGCCCCAAGATGAAGCCTTCGCGCTCTTGGCGCAAATAGTAAGAAGTGTCGGGGTCGCGCAGCAGCGGCAGGCGGCCGTTTTGCGCGGTGAGTGCGGCGAGTTCGGGCACGTCTTCGGTCACCAAATACTGGTGCGACATGATGGCGATCGGCAAATGCCGCCCCACCATGGCCATTACCTCGCCCGCGCGGTAGCCTGCGGCGTTAACCACGATTTCGGCGGTGATCTCGCCCTTGTCGGTGGTCACCCGCCATTCGCCGTTGGGCTTTTGCGCCAGGGCGGTGACTCGGGTGTGGCGGCGGATGGTGGCGCCCAGCAAGCGCGCCTCACGCGCCAGTGCTTGGGTGAGTTGCGAGGGGTCAATATCGCCGTCCAGCGGATCCCACAGCGCACCCTGCAGGTCGTGGGTTTCGATCAGCGGATAGCGGTCTTTAAGTTCTGAGGGCGACAAAATCTCATAGTCCAAGCCATTGGCCTTCGCCATGCTTTTGACATGGTGGAACTCGTCCATGCGGCTGCGCCCATGCGCCAGGCGCACCGAGCCGGTCAGGTGGTAGTTGATGGGGTTTTCGGCATTGGCGGCGAGCTTGCGGTAGAGCGCGGCCGAATACTTTTGCAGCTTCAATATGCTCCAGCTCGTGCTGAACGTGGGCAGATTGCCCGCCGCATGCCAGGTGGAACCCGAGGTAAGTTCGTCCCGCTCCAGCAAGAGCGCGTCTTTGACGCCCAAAGCGGCCAGGTGATAAAGGCAGCTGCACCCGACGACACCGCCGCCAATGACCACAACCCGAGCATGTTCTGTCATGTATGTCTCCGTTAACTGCTTGTAGGCCGAGGATGCGAGCGTTTGCAGCCCCAAGCCAGCTATTGCGCAAATACCGTGTGCGGGGTTCTAATGCCCCGGAGCTGAATTTTTGCGGATTGTAAGCACACTTTTAAAATTCTGGTCGATATTTTTACACTAGAATAATTTTCGACATTTTTTTTACTTTTGGAGGCCGCATGGATCTACCGAACCGGGCAAGCGTTGTCATTGTGGGCGGCGGCATCGTCGGCTGCAGTTTGGCGTATCACCTCACGCTCCGGGGCTGCACCGATGTGGTTTTGCTCGAGCGCAAGCAACTCACCTGCGGCACCACCTGGCATGCGGCCGGGCTGGTCGGCCAGTTGCGCGCCACCTACAACCTCACACGTTTGGCGCAGTACACCACCAATTTGTACGCCTCGCTGGAACAAGAAACCGGCCAGGCCACCGGCTTTCGCCAGACCGGCTCAATCTCGGTAGCCACCAACCAAGCGCGCTTTGAAGAACTCAAGCGCGGCGCCTCCATGGCCAAGTGCTTTGGGCTGGAAGTGCAAACCCTGACCCCGCCAGAGATTGCCAGCCTATGGCCCGGCGTGCGCATTGACGATTTGGTGGGCGGCGTCTACCTGCCCAAAGATGGCCGCACCAACCCGATTGACACCACCCAAGCTCTGGCCAAAGGCGCCAAAAGCCGCGGAGCGCGTATTTTTGAGAACTGCGCGGCCCAGGAAATCCTGATTGAGAACGGCACCGCCATCGGCGTGCGCACCGAGTTTGGCGAGATCCGCGCCGACATGGTGGTCAACTGCGCTGGCATGTGGGCGCATGAACTCGGCGCCAAAGCTGGAACCACGGTGCCCCTGCACGCGGCCGAACACTTCTACATCGTCACCGAGCCCATGGAAGGCCTGCATTCCAATATGCCGGTGCTGCGCGACCCCGACGGCTGCGCCTATTTCAAAGAAGACGCTGGCAAGTTGCTGGTCGGCTGGTTTGAGCCCGTGGCCAAGCCCTGGGGCATGAAAGGCATTCCGCAAAGCTTTTGCTTTGACTCCCTGCCCGACGACCTGGAGCACATCGAGCCGCTGCTCACCGCCGCCATGCACCGCACCCCGGCGTTGGAGAAAACCGGCATCAACCTGTTCTTCAACGGACCCGAGAGCTTTACCCCCGACGACCGCTACCTGCTGGGCGAAACGCCCGAGGTGCGCAACCTGTTTGTAGCCGCTGGCTTTAACTCGATTGGCATCCAGTCTGCCGGTGGCGCGGGCAAAGTGTTGGCCGACTGGATGCTTGACGGCCACCCGCCCATGGACTTGTGGGACGTGGACATCCGCCGCGCCATGCCTTTCCAGCGCAACCGCAGCTATCTGCGCGACCGCACTGTGGAAACGCTGGGTCTGCTCTACGCCATGCACTGGCCGTTTCGCCAGCCCGAAACAGCGCGTGGCGTGCGCCGCTCCATCTTGCACGACCGCCTGGCCGCGCACGGCGCCTGCTTTGGAGAAGTGGCCGGTTGGGAACGACCCAACTGGTACGCCCCGCCCGGCGTCAAACCCGAGTACGAATACAGCTATGGTCGCCAAAACTGGTTTGACTATTCCGCCGCCGAACACAAGGCCGTGCGCAACGCGGTCGGCCTGTTTGACCAGTCCTCGTTTGCCAAGTTTGTGGTGCAGGGGCCGGACGCCGAAAAAGT
The DNA here is from genome assembly GCA_945898115.1 of Comamonas sp. lk. GTDB lineage: Bacteria > Pseudomonadota > Gammaproteobacteria > Burkholderiales > Burkholderiaceae_C > Allorhodoferax. The sequence goes on along the minus strand of CAMDHS010000037.1, from coordinate 11,671 downwards.
GCTCAACCACATCTGCGCCAACAACATGGCCGTGCCCGTGGGCAAGGTGGTTTACACCCAGTGGCTCAATGAGCGCGGCGGCATTGAGGCCGACTTGACCGTCACCCGCGAGGCGCCAGACCGCTGTTTGGTGGTGACCGCAGCGGCCACACAGACGCGCGACTTTGCCTGGCTGCAGCGCCAGATTCCGGCCGACGCCCGCGCCATGACCACCGACCTGGGTGCGAGTATGGCGGTGCTGGGTCTGATGGGCCCGCGCTCGCACGAGCTGCTGCAACGCGTGAGCGACGCCGACTTCTCGAACGAAGCTTTTCCCTTTGGCACCTCGCAGGTGATTGACCTGGGCTACGCCCGCGTGCGCGCCAGCCGCATTACCTATGTGGGCGAATTGGGTTGGGAGTTGTACGTGCCGGTGGAATGCGCGCCCGGCGTGTTTGACGCACTCATGCGCGAAGGCGAACCCCTGGGCCTGCGCCTGGCGGGCTACCACGCACTCAACTCGCTGCGCATGGAAAAAGGCTACCGCCACTGGGGCCATGACATCAGCGACGAAGACACGCCGCTGCAAGCCGGCCTGGGCTTTGCCGTGTCCTTTAAAAAGCCCGGCGGCTTTTTGGGGCGCGACGCGCTCATGAAACAAAAAGAGGCGGGCGTCACCCGCAAACTGCTGCAGTTTGCGCTGCATGACGCAAGCGCCCTGCTCTACCACAATGAGCCGATTTGGCGCGACGGCGAAATCGTAGGGCGCATATCGTCGGGCATGTTTGGCCACGCGCTGGGCAAGTCTTTGGGCATGGGTTATGTGGAGCTTGGCGCCTTTGCGGGCGCGGACGCGGCCCTGCTGGCTGCGAGCTACGAGATTGAAGTCGCTGGCGTCAAAGTGGCGGCCACGGCTTCGCTGGTGGGCTTTTACGATCCGCAGAGCTTGCGCGTTAAAGGTCTTTGAATGGCGCTGCAAGCCGCACGCCTGTCGGCCCCTGAAGACCTGCCGGACGCCGCGCCCCAAGACCTGGACCCCGGCCAGGCCATTGGCGAGCAACTGCGCGAGCTGCGCCTGGTCAAAAATCTGACCCTGCGCGAGGTGGCCGAGAAAGCTGGAATTTCAGTGGGCTACCTGAGCCAGCTCGAGCGCAACCACTCGCGCCTGCCCATTGGCGTGCTCAAACGCATTAGTGACGCTTTAGGCGTGCACATGAACTGGTTTTTTCAGCAAAACACCGAAGGTGACGCCGCAGAGCGCGATGTGGTGGTGCGCAGCGGCAACCGCCGCCGCATGTCATTTACCGGCCTAGGCATCCAGGAAGAGCTGCTCTCGCCCAACCTGAGCGGGCCGCTGGAGCTTTTGATCAGCACTATCGGGCCCCACGCCGACAGCGAAGACTATTCGCACGACGGCGCCGAGGCCGGGCTGGTGCTGTCTGGCACGCTGGACTTGTGGGTGTCGGGCCGCCATTTTCAGCTGAACGAGGGCGACAGCTTTGCCTTTAAGAGCACCGAAGTGCACCGCTGCGCCAACGTCACCGACACGCCCACCAAAGTGCTCTGGGTGATTACGCCGCCGCATTACTAAGCGGCGTGCGCTCTGAGCGCAGCGGCTTTCAAGCGCCCTGCGCGTGTCTATGGAACTTGCGACGTGTGGAGTGATCCAGCGCCTTATTGGTACAGGTAAATCACCCGCTCTTTGCCGGGGCTGACGATGATCAGCGCGCCCTGCCCGTCGTAGGCGTAGTAGCTGCCCCCCTGTAGTGCGATGGCGTTTGCTTCTTCAATCAGGGCCTGATCGACAATGACACAGTGAATAAGCCCCCGGTGGCAGATGTAGGCATAGACGCCAACAATAATTTTCCGGGTATCGCCACTCCATTCGCTGAAGTCAACGAACCAGGATTCGTCCGGGGCTACGGGTGTTTCGCGCCAGCCTTTGTAAGCGCCAAGTTTCTCCGCTTCAAAAAAACCCAACCCTTTCTCTGCGATGGTGCTGGCCACCGGCTCCGGCAACACAAATACCCGGATCCCGCCACTCTCGCCATATTCGGTCCACCAACGCGCATCTTTGCCGTAAACCAGCTCCGTTACCCCTAGCGCAGCTGGGACAACGCTCAGTGCATCACGCTCTTCCCAAGTTGCGTAAGACTGGTAGCCAACAGCACCCCCTGCGGCCACAAGCAACAAAGCATAGCTAAGCAGCCCCCTTTTGTAAGCGTGAAAAAGACCGGCAACCAGCGCCGCCGGGATCGTCAGCACGCATGCGATGCTGAGTAGCACAACGGTCATGACGACCGCTGAAAAAAGCAAGGAGAACAAGGTAGCTAGCATGGGTATCAACAAAGGGTAAGGCGCGCAGCAGTCGCGCAAGGCGACCCTTAAAAATATTGCAAGACCAATACATTTAATCACCAAATTGGCATCTAAATAGTGTGCCGGATGCCCAGGCTCGGAAATTTAGGCAAGCCCCGTGTTTGCCAAGCTATAGTGATTCAAACCCACACTCCCAACCGCCCGCCCCGCCTTTGAAAGGACCGCTCCATGGCCAGCACCCGCCCGATTCGCAGCACGATGATGAACGTGCCCCTGTCGCTCAACCACTTGCTGGAGCGCGCCGGGCACCTGTTTCCAAGTAACGAGATCGTCTCGCGCCTGCCAGACAAATCGCTGGTGCGCCACACTTATGGCCAGTTTTATGGGCGCACGCGCCAGTTGGCGCAGGCCTTGCTAGATCTGGGCCTTCAGCCCGGCGATCGGGTAGCCACTCTGAGCTGGAACCACCACGCCCACCTGGAGTGCTATTTCGGCATACCGGCCGCAGGCGGCGTAATGCACACGCTCAATCTGCGTCTGGCGGCAGAAGAGATTGCCTGGATCGCCAATGACGCGCAAGACCGGTTTTTGGTGGTGGACGACGTGTTGCTGCCGCTGCTGGCGCAGTTCCAGGGCCTGTGCAATTTCGAGAAAATCATTGTTTTCCCGTTCTCTGGTGCGGCGGTGCCCATCCCATTTTTGGACTACGAGGCCCTGCTCGCGCAAGCTGACGGCGAGAATTTTCGGTATGTGGCGCACGAGGAAGACGACGCCGTGTCCATGTGCTACACCTCAGGCACCACCGGCAAGCCCAAGGGCGTGGTGTATTCGCACCGCTCCACGCTTCTGCACACGCTGGTGGGCTGCATGGGCGACTGCTGGGCGTTGCGCAGCAGCGATGTGGTGCTGCCGGTCACACCCATGTTCCACGCCAATAGCTGGGGCATGCCTTACGGCGCGGTGATGACAGGCTGCAAGCTGGTGTTTCCAGGGCCGCACCTGCACCCGGACGATTTGCTGGACCTGATGCGCGACGAACCGCCCACCTTGTCGCTGGGCGTGCCCACGATCTGGATGGGCCTGATACAAACCTACGAGGCTTCATTGCTGACCCACCCGGGTCGCTGGAAGTTGCCCGCTGGCATGCGCAGCCTGGTGGGTGGCGCGGCGGTGCCCGAGGCGCTGATACGCGCGTTTGACAAGCACGGCATCTGGATTTTGCAGGGCTGGGGCATGACAGAGACTTCGCCCCTGGCCACCGTGTCCTACCCCAAGTCCGAGTTCAAAGACGCCAGCATGGACGAACGCTACCGGCGCGCGGCCATGGCCGGTGTGCCGGTGCCGCTGGTGGACATTCGCCTGCGCGGCGAAGACGGCCAAGACGCACCGTGGGACGGCCAGCACGTGGGCGAGATCCAGGTGCATGGCCCGTTCATCACCGGCAGCTACCACCAGGTACCGGTGAGCGAAGACAAATTCAGCATTGACGGCTGGCTGCGCACCGGCGACGTAGCGTCCATGGACACCCATGGCTTTGTGCGCATTACCGACCGCACCAAAGACCTGATCAAGTCCGGCGGCGAATGGATCAGTTCGGTGGACCTGGAAAACGCCTTGATGGGCCACCCCGACGTGGCCGAAGCCGCCGTGATCGCTATCCCCGACGCCAAATGGAGCGAGCGCCCCCTGGCCTGCGTGGTGTGCAAGCCCGGAAAAACCCTGGACGAAGCCGGCCTGAACACCCATTTGCTCGCCCAAGGCTTTGCCAAATGGCAGCTCCCCGAGCGCTATGAAGCCATCACCGCGGTGCCGCGCACCTCGACCGGCAAGTTTTACAAGCTCAAGCTGCGGGAGATGTTTCCGGCCTGAGCCGACTACTTGCGCGCTGGCGGCAAATCCGTGCAGCTCCCATGCGCCACCTCAGCCGCCATGCCGATGCTCTCGCCCAGCGTGGGGTGCGGGTGAAGGGTTGAAGCGCCGCCAGCCTTTGTCGCAAGGAGCGAGGGCTGTACACATCGCCACGCCTGGTTTGACACCATATCCCTTGTTAGCGATCGCCACCAAAAGCATAAATTATTGGCAATAGTTATTTTTCGCTATATGATTTAGTCCGATGTGTGCCGTTCGTTGGCGCGCTAAATCTGACTATTTTTTCCAAAATTTATAGGGGTAGCTATGGCGTTTCTTACAAAAAATGCATTTGTACTGTTGGTGACATCGGCACTGCTTGCCGCCTGCGGCGGCGGCGGCGGGGGCGACGGAGGAGGTAGTGGCGATAGCTATATTTCTGGCACGGTCATTGACGGCTATATCGGCGGCGCTACCGTCTGCCTCGATAGCAACGCCAATGGCAAGTGTGATTCCAATGAGCCGCAGACCGTCACCGACGCATCAGGCGCCTACAAGCTCAACACCAAAGGTCTCAGCACTACAGGCCTCAACATCGTTGCCGACATTCCAGATACGGCCAAAGATTCGGACGACGACGGCAAGACGCTGAAAGAGGCGGGCAAGACGGCTTACACCATGGCAAGCGCTGCTGACCAGGCAGCGGTCATTACGCCTTTTACGACCTTGGTGATCAGCAAAGCCCAAAGTGAAAAGATGAGCTTTACAGATGCCAAGCCCAAAGTCTTTATGTCGCTTGGATTGCCGGCGGACACCAATATTCAAGAGGACCACATCAAGTCTGGCAATGGCGTCGTCGCTTCAGTGGCCCGAGAAGTCGCCCGTCAGCTTCAAAAAGCACAATCTGAACAGGCAAGCAACCGGCTCACGGCCATCAATGACTACATCAACACAAGGCGCGACGATTTTGGAAAGCTTGTGGGCGACGGTACCGAGCTTAGCAATGTGCCCACATCAATCGCCAATGTCGCTGACGGTGGCCTCATGCGATACAAAATGCCAAGCACAAAAACCGGCGACTTGACGACTGCATCGGCGATGGTGTTCACCCCAAAAGGTAGCGCTCCTACAGGTGGCTGGCCCATGGTGGTCTTTGCTCACGGCACCACCGGTGTTGGCAGTAAATGCGCGCCGAGCAACATCATGCAAGCGGGTTATGGCTATGGCTATGACGGATTGATCGTGTTACTCGCCAGCTACGGAATTGCAGTAGTTGCGCCTGATTACGAAGGACGTGGCCCGGGTATCGCAGACGGCCACCCTTATCTGCATGTGGCCAGTGCTGGAAACTCCATGGCCTTGGCCGCTGTAGCTGCCAAAAAGTCATTGGGACCCAAGCTCTCGGGCGCATGGGCGATGATGGGGCATTCCCAAGGCGGGCACGCTGCTCTGGCGGGCGCCCAGTTTTCCGATCTGGCTTCGCAAATTGACAGCTCTTTGAGCTACAAAGGTGCGATCGCTATTGCGCCTGCATCCAACTTTTCATTGGCATTGAACGCCATGCTGGACACGATTTCCAAGGCAACGGATCAAAGTCAGTTTTCCATTGCATACGACACACTTGGGACGCTAAATTTTTACGCCTCCTATATTGCCAAAGGGTCTGATTCCACCATCGAACCCGTGCTGGTGGACACAGTGTTCGCCCAGCGTCTGAGGGATTTGCACAAGTCATCTGCTGGCGAGTGTGGGGACACTTACTCTAGGGCGATCAGCGCAGATGTCGCTGCGTTTGCCGGTACGCCGCAAGCTACACCGGCGAAGTATCCCGGCGTAATTGCAGCCAAATTTAACAAGCCTTCTGTGCAACGGTCCCTGCGTGCCCTTGAACCTGGAACGGTACGTTTGCCTGGAAACACCTTGATTGTTCAAGGCGCTGACGACACTACCGTCCTGCCCGAAACCACGATCGCACTGAAGAACTTAATGAGTTCAAAAAATAGCCGGGTGACACTCAATGTTTATCCAGGGGCTGGACATACTAGCGTGCTGATGGTGCGCCAGGCGCAAGAAGATATGACTTCGCACTTGAGGACGATTTTCCAACCTTGAGACCAGGGTGGTGGTGGCCCAACCGGGCATTGCCGGGCAGCCTAGGCGCGGGTCCTAGGTTCCTGGCTAACAACTCATCCAGACGAAGGTGAGTCCAAGCACGTAGCGATAGGAATCTGCAAGGCCACTTACCAATTTCTAGCAGCTTTGCAGTTTTCCGCTTTACTTTCTTGCAGGTGGCAAATCCGTACAGCTGCCATGGGCCACCTCAGCCGCCATGCCGATGCTCTCGCCCAGCGTGGGATGCGGGTGAATGGTCTTGCCGATGTCCACTGCGTCGGCGCCCATCTCGATGGCCAGAGCGATCTCGCCGATCATGTCGCCCGCATGCGTGCCGACCATGCCGCCGCCCAGGATCTTGCCGTGGCCGTGGGCCTCGGGTGAATCATCAAACAGCAATTTGGTGACGCCTTCGTCGCGGCCGTTGGCAATGGCGCGGCCGGACGCCGTCCAGGGGAACAAGCCCTTCTTGACCTTGATGCCTTGGGCTTTGGCCTGGTCTTCGGTGAGGCCGACCCATGCCACTTCGGGGTCGGTGTAGGCCACGCTGGGGATGATGCGGGCGTTAAACGCCGCTGCGGCCAGCTCTTTGTTGCCTTGCAGTTCACCGGCAATCACTTCGGCCGCCACATGCGCTTCGTGCACCGCCTTGTGCGCCAGCATAGGCTGGCCCACGATATCGCCAATGGCGAAGATGTGCGGCACGTTGGTGCGCATCTGAATATCAACGTTGATAAAGCCACGGTCCGTGAAAGCCACGCCGGCTTTCTCGGCGGCGATCTTTTTGCCATTGGGCGTGCGGCCCACGGCTTGTAGTACCAGGTCGTAGACCTGGGGGGCGGGCGCAGTGCCGCCCTGCTCTGCCGACTCAAACGTCACCTCAATGCCCTCCGGCAAGGCGCGTGCGCCCACCGTTTTGGTCTTGAGCATGATGTTGTCAAAGCGTGGCGCGTTCATCTTTTGCCAGATCTTGACCAGGTCGCGGTCAGCGCCTTGCATCAGGCCGTCCATCATTTCCACCACGTCCAGGCGCGCGCCCAGCGTGCTGTAAACCGTGCCCATTTCCAGGCCGATGATGCCGCCGCCCAAAATCAGCATTCGCTTAGGCACTTCTTTGAGTTCCAGCGCGCCGGTGCTGTCGACCACGCGCGGGTCCTTTGGCATGAAGGGCAAGTGCACCGCTTGGCTGCCTGCGGCGATGATGCAGTTCTTGAACGCGACCACTTTCTTTGTACCGGTTTTCTCTTGGCCGTCACCGGTGGTTTCTTCCACTTCAACGTGGTTGGCGCCGACAAAGGCACCGTAGCCGCGCACGGTGGTGACCTTGCGCATCTTGGCCATGGCGGCCAGGCCGCCGGTGAGTTTGCCGATGACTTTTTCTTTGTGGCCGCGCAGCATGTCGATGTTGACCACCGGCTTGCCAAAGTCCACGCCCAGAGCGCTCAGGTGACTGACTTCGTCCATCACGGCGGCCACGTGCAGCAGGGCTTTGGACGGGATGCAACCCACGTTCAGGCAAACGCCGCCCAGGGTGGCGTAGCGCTCAATGATGACCACCTTCAGGCCCAGATCGGCTGCGCGGAACGCTGCCGAATAGCCGCCGGGGCCCGCGCCCAAGACCAGCAGGTCGCAGTCGATGTCGGCGCTGCCGCCGAAGGACGATGCTGTGGGTGCAGGAGCGGCAGCCACTGAGGCCGCAGCGGGAGCCGCCTTGGCGGGTGCTGCAGCGGCGGGCGCCGCAGCAGGTGAAGGTGCAGGTGCAGGTGCCGCCGAAGCTTCCGCGCCCGCTGCTTCGAGCAGCAGCACGATGGAACCTTCTTTGACCTTGTCGCCCAGCTTGACTTTGAGTTCCTTCACCACGCCACCGTGGCTGGAAGGGATTTCCATGGATGCCTTGTCGGACTCCACGGTGATCAGGCTTTGATCCACTTTGATGGTGTCGCCGGGGGCGACCATCAACTCGATGACGGTGACCTCGGCGAAGTCGCCGATGTCTGGAACTTTGATTTCAATGATGGCCATTTCAGTTCCTTAGAGCAACACGCGGCGGAAGTCGCCCAGAATCTGGCCGAGGTACACGTTAAAGCGCGCAGCAGCGGCGCCGTCGATCACGCGGTGGTCCCAGGTCAACGACAGGGGCAGTGTGAGGCGCGGCTGGAAGGCCTTGCCGTCCCAAATGGGTTCCATGGTGGAGCGGCAGACGCCCAAAATGGCCACTTCGGGCGCGTTGATGATGGGCGTGAAATAACGCCCACCAATGCCACCCAGGCTGGAGATGGTGAAGCTGGCGCCGGACATTTCAGCGGGGCTGAGTTTGCCGTCGCGGGCCTTCTTGGCTAGTTCGCCCATTTCTTGGCTGATCTGGAAGATGCCTTTCTTGTCGGCGTCCTTGATCACCGGCACCATCAAACCATTGGGCGTGTCGGCGGCAAAACCGATGTGCCAGTAGTTCTTGTAGACGATGGCGTCGCCGTCCAGGCTGCTGTTGAACTCGGGGTATTTCTTGAGCGCGGCCACGCAAGCTTTGATCAGGAAGGCCAGCATGGTCACTTTCACGCCGCTCTTCTCGTTTTCCTTGTTGGTGGAAACGCGGAAGGCCTCTAAGTCGGTGATGTCGGCGTCGTCATGGTTGGTGACAGCCGGAATCATGATGGCATTGCGCAAGAGGTTGGCGCCGCTGATCTTCTTGATGCGGGACATTTCCTTGCGCTCGATCGGGCCGAACTTGGCAAAGTCCACTTTGGGCCAGGGGATCAAGCCGAGCGCTGCGCCGTCGCCGCCCGAGGCCTTGGGCGCGTTGGCCGCTTGGGCTTTGGTTTGTGCGGCGCCGGCCATCACCGACTTGGTGAAAGCTTGCACATCACCCTGGGTGATGCGGCCTTTGGGCCCCTGCCCTTTGACTTCTTCCAGCGGCACGCCAAGTTCGCGCGCAAATTTGCGCACCGAGGGCGATGCGTGTGGCATGGCCAATACCGGGGCACCTGGTGTGTGAGCAGGCACAGCAACCGTAGCAGCAGCGGCCGGAGCGGCAGCGGAAGCAGACGCGGGCGCTGCAAGCGCTGGAGCCGCGTTCACTGCAGCGGCAACGGCTGCCGCAGGTGCTGCGCTGGCCACAGTTGCGCCCAGCAACATGCCGACAAGGTCGCCAATATTGACCTTGTCGCCCAGCTTGATCGCCAGCGACTGCACCACGCCGGCCGCAGGCGCAGGGATTTCCATGGACGCCTTATCCGACTCCACGGTAATCAGGCTTTGCTCCGCCGCCACGGTGTCGCCGGGTTTGACCAAGATTTCAATAACGGTCACGTCTTTGAAGTCGCCAATGTCAGGCACGCGCATTTCAACCACGGCCGACGCTGCAGCAGCTACCGGAGCAGGAGCAGCGGCCACCACGGCAGCAGCGACGGGTGCGGCTACGGCAGCAGCGGGCGCGGGTGCAGGCGCAGCAGCGGCACCTGCCACCTCCAGCAGCAAGACCAGCGAACCCTGCTTGACCTTGTCGCCCAGCGCTACCTTCACTTCTTTCACCACGCCAGCCGACGAAGACGGGATTTCCATCGAGGCCTTGTCAGACTCCACGGTGATCAGGCTTTGCTCGGCGCGCACGGTGTCGCCCACTTTGACCATAAGTTCAATCACGGTCACTTCGTCAAAATCCCCAATGTCGGGGACGTGTATCTCAATCGTTGCCATTGTTGTGTCTCCCTGGGCTTTATGCGTACAGCGGGTTGATCTTGTCGGCCTTGATGCCGTACTTGGCAATCGCCTCGGCCACTTTGGCGGCCGGCACATGGCCGTCTTCGCTCAGCGCCTTGAGGGCCGCGACCACGATGTAGTGGCGGTTGATCTCGAAGTGTTCACGCAGTTTGCTGCGGAAGTCGCTGCGGCCAAAGCCGTCAGTACCCAGCACTTTGTAAGTGCGACCAGAACCATCACTGTTTTTTGGGATGAAGGGGCGAATCTGCTCCGCATACGCCTTCATATAGTCGGTGGACGCCACCACCGGTCCGGCATGGGCGGCGAGTTGCTGGCCGACAAAAGACACACGTGGCGCCTCCAGCGGATGCAGCAGGTTGTAGCGCTCGGCGTCCTGGCCGTCGCGGGTCAGCTCGTTAAAGCTGGGGCAGCTCCACACGTCTGCCTGGATGCCCCAGTCGGCCGTCAGCAGCTCTTGCGCGGCAATCGACTCGCGCAAAATCGTGCCAGAGCCCAGCAACTGCACGCGCAAGGTCGGGGTTTGCCCGCCGGGCCGCCCCAAGGGCAAACGCTCCCCCTCGGGGGGCAGCGCATCACGCGCAGCGGAAAGCGTGGGGGCCACACTCTCGCCGGGCTTGCACAGGTACATGCCTTTGATAATTTGCTCTTCCGTACCCACGGTCAGGCCAGGCATGGGGTAGTTTTCGTTCAAGAGCGTCAGGTAATAGAAGACGTTGTCTTGCTTCTCGACCATGCGTTTCAAGCCATGGTGCAAGATGACGCCCACTTCGTGCGCAAAGGTCGGGTCGTAGCTCACGCAGTTCGGAATGGTGCCGGCCATGATGTGGCTGTGGCCGTCTTCGTGCTGCAAGCCTTCGCCGTTCAGCGTAGTTCGTCCCGAAGTGCCGCCGAGCAAGAAGCCGCGCGCCTGCATGTCGCCCGCTGCCCAGGCCAGGTCGCCAATGCGCTGAAAGCCAAACATCGAGTAATACACATAAAACGGCAGCATGATGCGGTTGCTGGTGCTGTAGCTGGTGGCTGCTGCAATCCAGCTGCTCATGCCGCCGGCTTCGTTAATGCCTTCTTGCAGAATCTGGCCGGCCTTGTCTTCGCGGTAGTACATCACCTGGTCTTTGTCCACCGGGGTGTATTGCTGGCCTGCGGGGTTGTAAATACCGATCTGGCGGAACAAGCCCTCCATACCAAAGGTGCGCGCCTCGTCCACCAAAATAGGCACCACACGCGGGCCCAGGGCCTGGTCACGCAGAAGCGTGGTCAAAAAGCGCACATAGGCCTGCGTGGTAGAAATCTCGCGCCCCTCGGGCGTGGGATCCATCACCGACTTGAAGGTGTCGAGCGACGGAACGGTAAATTGCTCGTCCGACTTGGTGCGACGGTGGGGCAAATAGCCGCCCAAGGCCTTGCGCCGCTCGTGCAGGTACTTCATCTCGGGCGTGTCGTCGGCCGGTTTGTAAAACGGAATGTCCGCAATCTGGCTGTCGGGCACCGGGATGTTGAAACGGTCGCGGAAGGCCTTGATGTCTTCGTCGGTCAGCTTTTTGGTCTGGTGGACGTTGTTTTTGCCCTCGCCGCTCTTGCCCATGCCAAAGCCTTTGACGGTTTTGATCAGCAGCACCGTAGGTTGGTTCTTGTGGTTGACCGCGCTGTGGTAGGCCGCGTAGACCTTTTTGGAGTCATGGCCGCCCCGGCGCAACTC